>JAWWDH010000424.1:0-3207 GCA_033720015.1 Pseudomonas sp. | reverse complement strand
GGCCACTTGGCCGTCGACGCAAGACGGATGACTATGAACCCGAATTTTCTCGATTTCGAACAGCCGATCGCCGACCTGCAAGCCAAGATCGAAGAGCTTCGCCTGGTCGGTAACGACAACTCGCTGAACATCACTGATGAAATCGCTCGCCTGCAGGTTAAGAGCAGTTCGTTGACCGAAAGCATTTTCGGCAACCTGAGCAGCTGGCAGATCGCCAAGCTGGCGCGCCACCCACGCCGTCCTTACACTCTGGATTATCTGCAGCACATCTTTACTGAGTTTGATGAGCTGCATGGCGATCGTCATTTCTCTGATGACGCTGCTCTGGTGGGTGGCGTGGCGCGTCTGGACGGTGAGCCGGTGATGGTCATCGGTCACCAGAAAGGCCGTGAAGTGCGCGAGAAAGTACGCCGCAACTTCGGCATGCCGCGTCCTGAGGGCTACCGCAAGGCGTGTCGCCTGATGGAAATGGCTGAGCGCTTCAAAATGCCGATCTTGACCTTTATCGATACCCCGGGTGCTTATCCCGGTATCGATGCCGAAGAACGCAACCAGAGTGAGGCAATTGCCTGGAACCTGCGGGTTATGGCGCGTTTGAAGACGCCGATCATTGCCACGGTGATCGGTGAGGGTGGTTCCGGCGGCGCACTGGCCATTGGTGTGTGCGATCAGTTGAACATGCTGCAGTACTCCACTTATTCGGTGATCTCGCCGGAAGGCTGCGCCTCGATTCTGTGGAAGACTGCGGATAAAGCCCCGGATGCCGCTGAGGCGATGGGCATCACCGCTGAGCGCCTGAAAGGCTTGGGTATCGTCGATCAGGTGATTGGCGAGCCGCTCGGTGGCGCACACAGTGACCCGGCGGCTGCCGCTGAGTCGGTGCGTCAGGCATTGTTAACCCAGCTGGACATGCTCAAGACGTTCGATACTGAGGCTTTGTTGAAGCGTCGTTATGAGCGTTTGATGAGCTACGGCATCGCCTAAATGAGCTTGAGCGCCAGGCTGCTGGAATCTCTGGCGCCCTGGCGCAACGCGCCGGCTTGGCATATCGCCTTGTCCGGTGGGTTGGATTCCACGGTGCTGTTGCACCTGCTGGTCAGCCTCGCGCAACGCGAGGTATTGCCGCCACTTTCCGCCATCCATATTCACCACGGTTTACAGGCCGCTGCCGATGCCTGGCCGGCGCACTGCCGCCAGTTGTGCGCAGGGCTGTCTGTGCCGTTACAGGTCGAGTATGTGCAGGTTGCCCCAGGTGCCAGCCTTGAGCGTGCGGCGCGCGATGCACGTTACGCCGCTTTTGCTGCACGCCTGGGTGTTGGTGAGGTGTTGCTGGTTGCGCAGCATCGCGATGATCAGGCGGAAACCCTGCTGTTTCGTCTGCTGCGCGGTGCCGGTGTTCAGGGTTTGGCGGCCATGCCGGTAAGTCGTGAATTGGGAGCGGGGCGCCTGGTTCGGCCGCTGCTGAGCTGTTCTCGAGCTGAGTTGCAGGCTTATGCCGTCGAACAAAAGCTTAGCTGGGTCGACGATCCGTCAAATACCGATGAGCGGTTCTCGCGTAATTACTTGCGTCGCCAGGTGCTACCACCTTTGCTCACGCGTTGGCCACAGGCGCTGGCCAGCCTGTCGCGTACTGCCGCGCACTTGAGTGAGGCGGGGCAGTTGCTTGATGAGCTAGCGCAGCAGGATGTCGCTGCCGCTGAGGTATCGGACGAGTTTGCCTGGCTGCCGTTGCCACGTCTGGCGCTGCCTACGCTTCGCAGTTTGAGTGAGCCGCGACAGCGTAATGCGTTGCGTTATTGGCTGCGACCGTTGACGGCGATGCCGGATAGTGAGCACTGGGCTGGTTGGCAGGCGCTGCGCGATGCGGCGGTCGATGCTGCACCGGTCTGGAGGCTGGCGGCGGGTGAGTTGCGCCGCAGTGATGAGCGCCTGTGGTGGTTGGCGGGTGACTGGCTGCGCGCGCCTGCACAGCTCGATAGAGCGGTTCAAGGGAGCCAGTGCGCGGTGTTGCCGGGTAATGGTCGTGTGCGTATTGAAGGCCGGTTACCGGCGGGCAACTGGCAGCTGGGTTATCGGCGCGCTGGTGAGCAGATCCTCTTGCTGGGGCGCGGGCATCGTGATTTGAAACGCTTATTCAATGAGTTACGGGTGCCGGTTTTTGTGCGTGAGCGCTTGCCATTGATCCGCTTGGATGGCCAGGTTGTGGCGGTCGCCAATCTGCCTGGATTGGATGGCGCGCTCGACGGCAGTTGGCAATTACATTGGCAGCCGCCGACGAGCGATCAAGGTTTGAGCTGATAAGCCCTTTCCGGTAGACTACGCTCCCGTCTTACTAGTGCTTTTGTTGACTCCCTTGGGAATCGACAGGGCTAGCTTATTGCATGTGTTGCAGCAAGCAGCTTGAGTACTCCTTCGCTTTCCCCGGCGGCACTGGCCGCTTAAACGCAGACTTCTAGGGTTCTTCATGACGCGCTACATATTCGTCACGGGTGGTGTTGTTTCTTCATTGGGGAAAGGCATCGCCTCGGCTTCATTGGCGGCTATCCTGGAGGCGCGGGGCCTGAAGGTCACGATGCTCAAGCTGGATCCCTATATCAACGTCGATCCGGGCACCATGAGCCCGTTCCAGCACGGTGAGGTGTTCGTTACCCACGACGGCGCTGAGACCGACCTCGATCTGGGCCACTACGAGCGGTTTATCCGCACCACGATGACCAAGAGCAACAACTTCACCACCGGTCGCGTCTATGAAGACGTGCTGCGCCGTGAGCGCCGTGGTGATTACCTGGGCGCGACCATTCAGGTCATCCCGCACATCACCGACGAGATCAAGCGCCGCATCATCAAGGGTGCTGGCGATGCTGACGTGGCCATGGTTGAAATCGGCGGTACGGTCGGTGATATCGAATCGCAGCCGTTCCTCGAGGCGATTCGCCAGCTGCGTGTAGAAGTCGGTGCCAAGCGCGCCATGCTCATGCACCTGACGCTGGTGCCGTATATCGCCACCGCGGGCGAGACCAAGACCAAGCCGACCCAGCATTCGGTGAAAGAGCTGCGCTCTATCGGCTTACAGCCGGACGTGCTGATCTGCCGCTCCGACCACCCGATCGATATTTCCTCGCGGCGCAAGATTGCGCTGTTCACCAACGTTGAAGAGCGTGCGGTGATTTCCCTGGAAGACGTCGACACCATCTACAAGATTCCGGG
>JAWWDH010000423.1:0-3235 GCA_033720015.1 Pseudomonas sp. | reverse complement strand
GATGGTGCCGCCGGACTGTTCCTTCCATTCCCAGACTTTCTCCAGGAACTTCTCGCGGCCCAGATCGTGACGGCCAATGCCGTCGGCGGCCAGTTGGCGTTCTACCACCATCTGCGTGGCGATGCCGGCGTGGTCGGTGCCCGGTTGCCACAGGGTGTTGCGGCCCTGCATGCGGCGGAAACGAATCAGCGCATCCATGATCGAGTTGTTGAAGCCGTGGCCCATGTGCAGGCTGCCGGTGACGTTCGGCGGCGGGATCATGATGGTGTACGGCTCGCCTGCACCTTGCGGGGCGAAGTAGTTGTTCGCCTCCCAGTTCTGGTACAGGGCGGTTTCAATGGCGTGCGGCTGGTAGGTCTTGTCCATGCGCGGCGGGACCCTTATGACGGCTGGTCGGAAAAGCCGGCAAGTATAGCGGGGATGACCTGTGTGACGTAAGGGTAAGCGCGGCGTGGCTGACTGATGGGCGCTAGGCGCCCTGTGTCATGGGCGGCGCGGCAGCAGGCGCGGCAGGCGAGCCTCTAGGCGACGCTTCAGTTCGGCTTCAATTTGCGGCACGAAGTCGTCGATCACGTCCTGCAGAATCAGCTGGGCGGCGGCGCGCAGTTCACTGTCCAGACGGTTCAACTCGCTGTCGCGGCTGATGCTCTGGTTGACCGTTTCGCGCAGGGTTTGCGCAACGGTTGGCGCGGGCTGCGCTGGGGCAACTGGCGTTGCCGCGCTAAGCGGTGGGGTAACGATCTCGGAGAGCAGGGGGATGCTGTCCGGGTCGATTGAGTCGATCAGCAGCGGTGGTTCAAGGTTTTCATCGCCCAGCAGTTGGCGGATCGACTCCAGGTCGTTCAGCAGGTGTGCGGGTTTTTTCGGTGTGTTTGGGTTGTCCATGGTGTGACGCTAAAGCTCGACTCGTTTTGGATCATAGCCGCGCTGACGGTAACTGCGGAAATTCTCCCGGCAGGCGGTCAGTAGGTCGGGTTCTTGGTTGACGATTTCGATCACCCGGCTGAAACGCTCAATCTGCGGTGAAAGGGTGTTGCCGAGGTTGATCAGCACGCCTTGGCTGCCGCTGGGTTCTTCATCCAGGCCAATCGCCACGGGAGCTTGCGCATCATCTTGATAGAGGCTGTGCGGGACAAAGCTTTCCGCCTTGAAGCGCCACAGCAATTCGTCTAACTCTGCACATTGCGCGTCATCACTGCCGCGCAGAAACACCGGCAGGCCGGCGCGCCAGGCCTTCATCGCCAGCTGGCACGCCGCGCGCACGCGGTCACCCGGCACGGCGGTTGAAAGTACATAGAATTCTATTCTGGGCATGGCGGCACGCTTGGGCGTTGGTTGCAGGAGCGGCTTGCTGAAAGGTGCGCAGCTTACCAGTCAATTGCGGTGAAGGCCGCTCCTACAATGCGCCTGGTGTGTAGCGCCTTTTTCGGGTTGCGTGCGCCAAAACGTCGACGCGCAGCAGATCCGAGGCCGGTTGTCAGGCGTTACTGCGATCCAGCAGGTACTGCGTCAGCATCGGTACCGGACGGCCGGTCGCGCCTTTGTCCTTGCCGCCGCTGATCCATGCGGTGCCGGCGATATCTAGGTGCGCCCAGTGGTAGTTCTTGGTAAAGCGCGAAAGGAAGCAGCCGGCGGTGATGGTGCCGGCTTTCGGCCCGCCGATATTGGCGATGTCGGCGAACGGGCTGTCGAGCTGTTCCTGGTACTCGTCATACAGCGGCAACTGCCAGGCGCGGTCGTCGGCAGCCAGGCCGGCACCGAGGATTTGCTGTACCAGCTCGTCGTTGTTACCCATCAGGCCGGAGACATTGCTGCCCAGGGCGACGATGCAGGCGCCGGTGAGGGTGGCGATGTCGATCACCGCCTGCGGCTTGAAGCGTTCGGCATAGGTCAGGGCATCACACAGCACCAGGCGGCCTTCGGCGTCGGTGTTGAGGATTTCCACGGTCTGCCCGCTCATGCTGGTGACGATGTCGCCGGGGCGAGTCGCGCCGCCGCTCGGCATGTTCTCGGCGCAGGCCAGCAGGCACACCAGATTGATCGGCAGTTGCAGCTCAAGCACGGCTTTCAGGGTGCCGAACACGCTGGCGGCACCGCACATGTCGTACTTCATCTCATCCATGCCGCTGGCTGGCTTGATGCTGATGCCACCGGTGTCGAAGGTGATGCCTTTGCCGACCAGGGCGAAGGGCTTCTCGGTCTTTTTGCCGCCTTGGTAGTTGAGGACGATCATCCGTGGTGGCTGATCGCTGCCCTGGGCGACGGCGAGAAACGCGCCCATGCCGAGCTCCTTGAGCTTCTTCTCATCAAGGATTTCGACTTTGAGGTTCTTGTAGGCCTTACCCAGTGCTTTGGCTTCTTCCGCCAAATAGCTTGGGTGGCAGAGGTTCGGCGGCAGGTTGCCGAGGTCCTTGGTAAAGGCCATGCCAGCGGCAATCGCCTGGGCGTGGCTGCTGGCGCGTTGAGCGTCAGCCAGGCCGGCTTTGTCGCTGAGCAGGGTGATTTTCTTCAGCGCGCCGGCTTCGGCTTTCTGGCTCTTGAATCGATCAAAGCAGTAGCCGGCATCGGCCAGGCTTTCCACCATCAGGCGGGTTTTGCCATAAGTGTCGCGGTCTTTCACTTGCAGTTCGTCGAGCGCCAGGACTGCGTCGCTGCCGCCGAGGTTTTTCAGGCTGCTGTAAACGCTGCTGACAACTTTGCGTAACTGGCGGCCAGACAGTTCGCTGTCCTTGCCGATGCCGACCAGGAGCACGCGCTCTGCTTTGAGGCCTGGCAGGTTATGCGCCAGCAGGGTCTGGCCAAGCTTGCCAGTCAGGTCGCCACGCTTAAGCAGGGCGCTGATGGCTCCAGCGCTTGCGGTGTCGATAGCGGTGGCGATGCCGCTGAGTGTGCAGCCTTCGCCGACAGGGATAACCAGGGTGGCGGTTTTTAGTGTTTCTGGGCGTGCGCTTTTAACAATAAATTCCATTGCGTGGTGTCCCCAAGACAACGAGTCGCTATTGCAGGATAATGCCGGCTGAAATTTCGAGGTTCGCCCGTTGAGCGAGCCGGCAAGCAGTCTGGCTAGTTTGAGCTTAGCCAGCTGAGCCTGACAACCCTGGAGTGTCTGGTTTGATCGTCTTCCGTTATCTGTCCAGTGAAGTGTTGAAGACCTTAGGTGCCGTAAGTGCGGTTCTGTTGGTCATTATTATGAGTGGTCGCTTTACTCTTTATTTGGCCCAGGCAGCGCAAGGGT
>JAWWDH010000422.1:0-3240 GCA_033720015.1 Pseudomonas sp. | reverse complement strand
CTTAGCCAAACCGAAGGCGCTCATGCCATAAATCAAACCGAAGTTGATCGCCTTGGCGCTGCGCCGCTGATCGGTGGTGACCTCATCCAACGCTACGCCGAACACCTCGGCGGCAGTGGCTTTATGCACATCGCGGCCGTGGCGGAAGGCATCCAGCAGGCTCTCATCCTTGGCCAGATGGGCCATGATGCGCAGCTCGATTTGCGAATAGTCCGCCGCCAGTAGTTTGTAGCCCTTGGGCGCAACAAACGCCTGACGAATGCGCCGCCCTTCGGCGGTGCGAATGGGGATGTTCTGCAGGTTCGGATCGGTCGACGACAAGCGCCCGGTTGCGGCCACCGCTTGGTGATAGCTGGTGTGGATACGCCCGGTACGCGGGTTGATCTGCTCCGGCAGGCGGTCGGTGTAGGTGCTCTTAAGCTTGCTTAAGGAGCGGTACTGCATCAGCACCTTGGGCAGCTCGTAGTCCTGCTCGGCCAGCTCTGCCAGCACCGCTTCGGCAGTGGACGCCTGGCCCTTGGCCGTCTTGCTGATGATCGGCAGGCCGAGTTTTTCGTAGAGAATCACCCCGAGCTGCTTGGGCGAGGCGAGGTTGAACTCCTCACCGGCAATCTCGAACGCCTGACGCTCCAGTGCCACCAGCTTTTCGCCCAGCTCGTTGCTTTGCAGGCCGAGCAGATTGGCATCGACCAACGCGCCTTGACGCTCAATACGCGCCAGCACCGGTACCAGCGGCATTTCAATTTCGCCCAAGACCCTGGCCAGGCTTGGCTCGGCGTCCAGCTTGGCCCACAAGTGCTGGTGCAAACGCAGGGTGATGTCGGCATCCTCGGCGGCATAGGGTGCCGCCTGAGCCAGATCAATCTGGTCGAAGGTCAGCTGCTTGGCACCCTTGCCGGCGATGTCTTCAAAGCGCACGGTGCTGTGGTCCAGGTACTTCAGCGCCAGGCTGTCCATGTCGTGACGGGTGGCCGTGGAATCCAGCACATAGGATTCGAGCATGGTGTCGAACTTCACCCCCCGCACGTGAATCGGCGTACTGGCATTGGCGAGGATATTGATGTCGTACTTGGCGTGCTGGCCGACTTTGGCCTTGTTCGGGTCTTCGAGGATTGGCTTTAGCGCATTGAGCACCGCATCGCGGTCCAGCTGCGTCGGCACGCCCATGTAGCTGTGCGCCACCGGGATATAGGCTGCTTCGCCAGCCTTGACCGCAAACGACAGCCCAACCAACTGCGCCTTTTGTGCATCCAGGCCGGTGGTTTCGGTGTCGAAGGCAATCAACTCGGCGTTACGCAGTTTCTCCAGCCAAACGTCGAACTGTGCCTGTTCGAGAATACACTGGTAATCACCCAGCGCCTCAGGGGCCGGAGCTTCGACCAGCGCCTCATCAGCGACCGGGGCAACCGCTGCAACGGCAACCTCCTCGGCCACAGCCTGGGCGCTCGGAGCCAGGGCAAACAGATCATCAGCGGCCGCTTTAGCCGGCGTTTTAGCCGCCGGCGCAGGATTACTGCGCAGCAGTTCATCACGCCAGGTTTTGAATTCCAGCTCGGCGTACAGCTCGACCAAAGCAGGCACATCCATCGCACCGGGGTGCAGCGACTCGATCTCGATATTCAGCGGCACATCCAGCTTGATAGTCGCCAGGGCGTAGGACAGGTACGCCATGTCCTTATGCTCGGCGAGCTTGGCGGGCAGAGTCTTGGCCCCACGAATAGGCAGCTCCGGCACCTTGTCGAGGTTGGCGTAGAGCACATCCAGGCCGCCGCCAAGACCGACCAGCAAGCCCAGCGCGGTCTTCTCACCCACACCCGGCACGCCGGGAATGTTGTCGACCTTGTCACCCATCAGCGCCAGGTAGTCGATGATCAGTTCAGGGCCGACACCAAACTTGGTTTTCACACCCTCGATGTCGTAAACGCTGCCGGTCATGGTGTTGACCAGCGTCACGTGCGGGCACACCAGCTGAGCCATGTCCTTGTCGCCGGTGGAGATCACCACATCGCGACCTTCGGCGGCGCACTGGCGGGCCAGCGTGCCGATGACATCATCGGCCTCGACGCCCTCAACGCACAGCAGCGGATAGCCCATGGCCTTAACGCTGGCGTGCAGCGGCTCAACTTGCACGCGCAAGTCGTCCGGCATCGAGGGGCGATTGGCCTTGTAGTCGGCAAACATTTCATCGCGAAACGTCCCGCCCTTGGCGTCGAACACCACGGCAAACGGGCTTTTCGGGTACTGCTTGCGCAGGCTCTTGAGCATATTCAGCACGCCCTTCACCGCCCCTGTGGGCAAGCCCTTGGAGGTGGTCAGCGGCGGCAGGGCATGGAAGGCGCGGTAAAGATAGGAAGAACCGTCAACCAAGACTAAAGGGCTTTGACTCATGAGCAGGATCAACCTTTTCGGCGGGGGCGGCGGTAGAATGGCCACACCATTGAAAGCAAAGGGACAAGGTTACCATGCGCACACTCAATCGCCTGTTGCTGGCCAGCCTGCTGGCATTCACCACGCTTGCCGTCCAAGCCGAAGACCCAGTCTCGGCAGACCCGGATGTAACCATTCGCCAGGACGGCGACCGCACCATTCAGGAATACCGGGTTAACGGTTTTCTTTACGCCGTCAAAGTCATCCCCAAAGGCGGCAAGCCGTACTTTCTGGTGCGCGCCGATGGCAGTGATGGCAACTTTGTTCGTTCGGACAGCCCGGATATGTTGATTCCGGCCTGGGAAATTTTCAGCTGGTAATAAGGCAGTTCAGTCATGTCGGTGTTTACCCCGCTTGAGCGCCACGAGCTCGAGACGTTTCTCGCCCCCTATAACCTGGGTCGCCTGCGCGACTTCCAGGGTATTGCCGCGGGTAGCGAGAACAGTAATTTCTTCGTCAGCCTGGAGCAGGGCGAGTTTGTTCTGACCCTGATCGAGCGGGGCCCAAGCGCCGACCTGCCGTTCTTTATCGAGCTGCTCGACGTGCTGCATGACGCCGGCTTGCCCGTGCCTTATGCCCTGCGCACCAGCGACGGCGAGGCATTGCGCAGCCTCGCGGAGAAGCCGGCGCTGCTCCAGCCGCGCTTGGCCGGCAAGCATGTGCAGGCCGCTAACCCGCATCATTGCCAGGAAGTCGGCACGCTGCTGGCGCGCATCCACCTGGCCACCCACGCCCAACCGCTGCCGCGCAAAAGTGATCGCGGCTTAGCCTGGATGCTGGCCGAAGGACCCAGCCTGGCCTTACAACTGCCCG
>JAWWDH010000421.1:0-3244 GCA_033720015.1 Pseudomonas sp. | reverse complement strand
CCAGGCCGTCTAGGTCAACATCGGCCAGGTCTTCCATGCCGCTGGTGGCGGAGTCGAAAAACTTATCGATGGCCTCGCCTAGCTTGTCATCCTCAACCAGAATGGCCTCGGTGTTCATCCCGGTGCTGAATTGAATGTCGGTAATGGCTTGGTGATTGGTGGGGTCGGAGACTGCGACAAACAGCTTGTTGCCGCGCCGCCATAACGGCAGCACGCGGTGCTGGCGCACCAGTTTTTCGGTCACCAGGTCTTTAGGCAGGCTTTCTTTATCGAGGGCATTTAGGTCGACAAAAGACACGCCGAACTGATCGCTTGCCAGCTCGGCCAGTACACGGCTTTTAACCAGTTTGTTTTGTACCAAGTAGGTGACCAGTGACAGCTTGTTGCGCTGCGCCTGGGCTTGCGCTTGTTGCGCAGCTTTTTCATCCAGCAGCTCCGCCAACACCATCTGCCGGGCCAGGCCGGTAAGGGACACGCTATCGTTCATCAAAAGCTCCATAACAATGCCTGCGTTATAGCCTAGTTGCCTTGAGCTGCCAAATGCGGTGGAGTGGAGTGACGAAAAATGGCAGTTAGTGCCTTGCCTGTGCGCGAACTGAGTTGCTGGCCACTCTGGCTAGTGCTTGGTCGGCGGGCTTGCAGGAGTTGGCATGCTGCCTGCATTGCTGTTGTCTAGGTCGCTGGACCTGTTCATATTCTGGAGAGAGTTAATTATGAAAGCTCAAAAAGGTTTTACCCTGATCGAACTGATGATCGTGGTTGCGATCATCGGTATTCTGGCTGCAATCGCTCTGCCTGCTTATCAAAACTACACCCGTAAAGCAGGTGACAATGCGTGTCTTGGCGAAGCTAAAGCTCATGCGAGCGCTGTTTTGGTTTGGACCTCTAATGGCAGTGTTGCTGCTGAGGCTCCTGCTCACACTCCCTCTGCTTGTGCTGGTGCTGCCATTGGTAATGCTCTGCCCTTTGGTCCGATTACAGCCAAGGCGCCAGGTACTGGTACTATTAACTGCAACGCAAGCTCTACATGTACTCTCACTCCTGCCCCATAAGCTATCATGGTATGGTGTACTGATTGTCGCGGTATGACGGGGGGATTCGTAAGGTGTAGTCGCCGAAGGCGCTTCCATCACCGCTTACAGCGAAGATTTTGGTCAGTACATACTGGATATAAAAATGCCTCGCTTTATGCGGGGCGTTTTTTTAACAGCCACGTGGGTGGACTTTCTGTCTCTGGCAACCTGATGCTTATAGCTTCAAGGAGATGCACATGCAGGTTCAAGTGCATAAAGGCTTCACTCTTATTGAGTTGATGATCGTAGTTGCGATCATTGGCATTTTGGCTGCTGTGGCACTGCCGGCCTATACAAACTACACCGTTAAAGCGGCAAACCGTGCCTGCCTGAGTGAGGCGAAGAGTTATGCCGGTGACGCTTTAGTGCGTTTGAATAACTCCGAAAATCCTGCGGTTGCGGTTAGTGGTGCATGTACGGCCTATACCGGTGCTGATGCAGCTCTAACGATGGCTGGTTCTTTTACGGCAACGCCGCGCACTCCCGGTACTGGAACAGTAACCTGCAATCTAGCCACCGGCGGAACCTGCACTCACAACTGAATCACATCGCGGTATGGCGGATTGATTCGTAGGCTGGAATCGCCGCAGGCGCTTCCGCCGCCTGCCGCGTCTTGCAGGGGCTAGAGGCTCAGTCGCATCGACAAGTCTACGGCCTTCACATCCTTGGTCAGCGCACCAATCGACACATAATCCACCCCGGTCTCAGCAATCTCCCGCAAGGTACTTTCATTCACCCCGCCAGAAGCTTCGAGCTTGGCGCGTCTCTGGGTGATGCTTACCGCTTCGCGCATTTCATCTAGGCTAAGCTCATCGAGCATGATGATGTCGGCCCCGGCATCCAGTGCTTCGCGCAGTTCCTCTAAGCTTTCCACCTCAACCTCCACCGGCTTGCCGGGGGCGATTTTGTGGGCGGCGGTTACGGCCTGGGCGATGCCGCCGCAGGCGGCGATGTGGTTTTCTTTAATAAGGAAGGCGTCGTATAGGCCAATGCGGTGGTTATGGCAGCCGCCTTGGGTAACGGCGTATTTCTGCGCCAGGCGCAGGCCGGGCAGGGTTTTGCGGGTGTCGAGCAATTTCACTGCGGTGCCTTGCACCAGATCCACATAGTGTTGGCAGCGAGTAGCGACGGCGGAGAGAGTTTGCAGGAAGTTCAGCGCGCTGCGCTCGCCACTGAGCAGGGCGCGGGCGGGGCCTTCCAGTTCAAATAGCACCTGGTTGGGCTCGGCGCGCTGGCCGTCTTGGATGTGCCAATGCACCGCGACACGCGGGTCGAGTTGGCGGAATACCGCATCGACCCAGGCCGTGCCGCAGATGATGGCGGACTCACGGGTGATGACCTTGGCGTGCGCTAAGCGTTCGGCGGGTATCAACTGCGCGGTGATGTCGCCGCTGCCGATATCCTCTGCCAGTGCGCGGCGCACGTTGGCCTCTATTTCATTGGTGAGGTCGGCGAGGATGAGGTTAGGCATGGTGGGCTCCGGTCAGCAGAATGCGCCGATTATAGGGATTGCTGGCCGTTTGCGCAGTTCTTACGGCTGTTCACCGGTAGCTGTGGGGCTATGCTGATTAATTGTTCGTGAGTTGTGCGTCTGCTCGGCCTAGTTTGCGGCGTTGGTCGCATCCGGCTAACCGTTCGGAGGTTGCGGCGCTGCATCTGTGACCTGGGTCATGTCTGGGTGAAAAGTCAGCTTGGTATGCGCGTGCGCATCCCTATAATGGCTTTACATTTTATAATTGTTGACGCCAGGCCTTTGACGTTACGGATGACGCTCAGTTGATCGCTGTGCAGATCGGTTAGCCCAAGAGGGGCAGTCTGCAGGAGACTCGCAATGAAGACTGATGCGAATGTGGTGCGCCTGAGCAAGGTGAGCCCTGAGCAATCGCCCACTTCACCGGTAGGAAGACTGCCTGTGGCGCTGACAAATGTACGTGACAAAGCGGCGCAACAGCTGAAAACGGCGTTGCAGTCTCTGTTTGATAATGCCGACGATACGCTGTTCGAGATGGCCGATCGCGCCACCAGCAACGCCGAGCAGAATGCCTTTTTTGAGGCTATGCGCGATCTGCGTTTGAAGCGCAAAAATATCGAGCGTGGCTTCTTGCAGAAGGTCTTTGAAGCCTTCGCCACCCTTAACCAATACGAAATCGGCAAGCCCGCACCCTTGGATG
>JAWWDH010000420.1:0-3246 GCA_033720015.1 Pseudomonas sp. | reverse complement strand
TCGTTGAACGCCGAGTACAGGTTGATCGGCTCGCCGTCGTCGTCTTCGGTCCACAGCTCTTTACCGAGGCGCCCCTGGTTGTTGGCGATCAGTGCGTTGGCGGCCTTGAGGATGCCGGCGGTGGAGCGGTAGTTCTGCTCCAGGCGGATCATTTCGGCATCGGCAAAGTCAGTCGAAAACTGCTGGATGTTCTCGATTTTCGCCCCGCGCCAGCCATAGATCGACTGGTCGTCGTCGCCGACCACCATCATGCTCTCGCCGCCCCTGGCGAGCAGGCGCAGCCAGGCGTACTGCACGGCGTTGGTGTCCTGGAACTCGTCGACCAGGATATGCCGGAAACGGCGCTGATAGTGTTCCAGCAGGCCCGGCTTGTCGCGCCACAAATCGAGGGCGCGCAGCAGCAGCTCGGAGAAGTCGATGACCCCGGCACGGGCGCAGGCCGCCTCGTAGGCTTCATAGATTTTCAGCATGGTGGCGAGGAACAGGTCGCCGCCGGGCTGGATGTTTTTCGGCCGCAGGCCTTCATCCTTCTGCCCGTTGATAAACCACTGCGCCTGCTTGGGCGGCCAGCGCTGTTCGTCCAGGCCGAGCTCGCGGATCACTCGCTTGACGATGCGCTGCTGGTCGTCGGAGTCAAGAATCTGGAAGTTCTCGGCCAGGCCGGCTTCCTGCCAGTGTGCACGCAACAGGCGATGGGCCAGGCCGTGGAAGGTGCCGACCCACATGCCGGCCGGGCTGACGCCGAGCATCTGTTCGATGCGCTGGCGCATTTCGGCAGCGGCCTTGTTGGTGAAGGTCACCGACAGGATGCTGTGCGGCGAGGCGTTCTCGATCTGGATCAACCAGGCGATACGGTGCACCAGCACGCGGGTTTTACCGGAGCCGGCACCGGCCAGCACCAGTTGGCGGCCCACGCGCGCGGCAACAGCCTGGCGCTGGGCATCATTAAGAGAGGCAATCAGGAGTTCGGGGTCATTTTGCATCGCGGCATTCTAGGGGGCTGCGCCAGGCAGGGCAAACTAGGCCGTCGTGCGGATTGTTTTCGACGACTGGTGAGTCAGCTCAGCGGGCGCAGCTGGGCTGTGGCAAGGCTTAGCAAAAGTGCCGTGTGGGCACTGTGAGTGAGTCCATATCTGGCTTGGGCGATGCGTCTAGCTCGGGTATGCTGCGCCGATCTTTAGGCAACCATTATAAGAACATCGCCTATGACTGCTGTGACTTCATTCGCTGAGGTAAATGGCCTTAAGGTGACTTCCGGGCGGGAAGTCACTCAGCTGTTTGCCACAGATATTGCCGCCGAACGTACCCGCATGCTCTACCAGGGCTCGCAGGTGCCGACCCTGCTGATGCTGCTCAGCGGTGTGGCCTGCGCATTCCTCCTGTGGGGCACGTTGCCGCCGTTGCTGCTGGGCGGTTGGTCGCTCTGGCTGGTGATTCTCGCCGTGCTGCGTCAGGTGCAAGTGCGTGCCTTTGATAAGCTGCTGCCCAGTCGCCAGGCCGAGCCGCATTGGCGGCGGCTGTTTCTGCTCGGTGCCGGGGCGTCTGGGCTGACCCTGGCGTTTGCGGTAATCGCCCTGGTGCCCGCCGATGTGTTTTATCTGCAAGCGCTGGTCTATGGCCTGATTTCCGCGGTCATCCTCTCTGCCAGCGTGGCGTATGCCATCAGCTTCTCGGCCTTTCTGACCTTTGCCCTGCCGTGCCTGCTGCCCTCGGTGGGCTACCTGCTGCTCAGCGGCAATGCGCTGCAACAGGGCTGGGGCCTGCTCGCCAGCATTCTGATGCTGACCCTGCTGGTGGTCGCCTGGCAGGTTAACCGCCTGGTGCAGCGCAGCTTGTTGCAGCGTTTTCATAATCAGGCGCTGATTAGCAATCTGGAACACGCCAAGCTGCAGGCTGAAGAGCTCAACAGCGAATTGGCCCATGAAGTGGAGCAGCGCCGCCGCGCCGAACGCGAGCTGCGCCAGGCCCATGGCGAGCTGGAAATGCGCGTAGCCGAACGCACCCTGGAGCTGGATGAAACCACCTACGCCCTGAGCAAAAGCCGCACGCGCCTGAGCCTGGCCATCGAGGCCAGCGAGTTAGGCTTGTGGGACTGGGACTTACAGAGCGATGAGGTGCACCACTCGCGCCTTAAGGAAATCTTTGGCCTGGAGGCCCATGAGGTGCAGGTCATGCTGCGTGACCTCAAGCCGCGCCTGCACCCGGAGGACCTGCCACTGCTGCGCCGCGCGCTGGTCGAGCACATGAAAGGGCGCAGTGAGGATTATCAGGTCGAATACCGCATCAAGCATGCGCAAGGCCACTGGGTATGGATCGAGGACCGCGGTCGAGCGGTCGAGCGTGATGCCGCGGGCCGCGTGCTGCGCATGCTCGGTACGCGCTGCGATATCAGCGCGCGCAAGGAGCAGGAGCAGCAACAACAACTGGCGGCCACGGTGTTCGAGGCCGCCAGTGAAGGCATCGTGATTCTTGATCCGGACTACCGTCTACTGTCGGTCAACCAGGCCTTCAGTGATGTCACCGGTTATCGCCAGGACGAGGTGGTCGGCAACAGCGTGATCAGCTTGATCGGCAGCGCCGACAGTCGCCGCCAGTACCAGCGGATTCGCCTGGAATTGGAGAGCAGCGGCACCTGGCGCGGCGAATTGATTGAAACGCGCAAGAACGGTGAACTGTATCCGCAGTGGCTGCAATTGAATGTGGTGCGCGATGCGCGCGGCAGTGTCAGTCATATTGTCGGCTTCTTTGCCGACCTGTCATCGCGGCGCGAGGCCGAGGAGCGCCTGCGTTACCTGTCGCACTATGACGAGCTGACAGGCCTGGCCAACCGTAGCCTGTTCAAGCAGCGGTTGCATGAAGCCAGCCAGCGGGCGCGGCAAAATGGCCGCAGCATCGCCCTGCTGCATATCGACCTGGACCGTTTCAAACTGCTCAACGACAGCCTCGGTCATGAGGTGGCTGACCAGCTGCTCCGGCAAATCAGCCGTCGCCTAACCCAAACCGTGCCTGAGGCTGACACCCTGGCGCGGCTGTCTGCTGACGAGTTTGCCATCCTGCTCGATTCCTACGGCAGCCTCTCCAGCCTGGCACGGCTGGCCAGTCTCCTGCTCAGCAAGCTGCGTGCGCCAATGACGGTGGGCGGCCATGAGTTGGTGGTCAGTGCTTCGCTGGGGATTAGTTTGCTGCCAGACAACGCGCGGGAAATTTCCGCGCTGGTGAGCCAGGCCAATATGGCCACGCAGCACG
>JAWWDH010000419.1:0-3246 GCA_033720015.1 Pseudomonas sp. | reverse complement strand
CGCATCGCCAGTTACGCCAATGCCGGCGTCGACCCGGCGATCATGGGCATCGGCCCGGTCTCCGCCACCCAGCGCTGCCTGGCCAAGGCTGGCTGGAGCATCGAGCAACTGGACCTGATCGAGGCCAACGAAGCCTTCGCCGCCCAGGCCCTGGCCGTCGGCAAGGAACTGCAGTGGGATGCGAACAAGGTCAACGTCAACGGTGGAGCCATCGCCATCGGCCACCCGATCGGCGGTTCCGGCTGCCGGATTCTGGTGACCCTGCTGCACGAGATGATCAAGCGCGATGCCAAGAAGGGCCTGGCCACCCTGTGCATCGGCGGTGGTCAGGGCGTGGCCCTGGCGATCGAGCGAGCCTAAATTCAACGATGGAAAGAAGCAATTCACTGGTGATGCCCAACTTACGCAAACAATTCGTGAATCGCCCCTCACTGCTTGATACAAAAGAGCGGGGCTTCGGTGAGATCAAGAGCGAGAAATAGACCAATTACAGCCTGCTTTAAGCAGAAGCTTCAGGCGAAATCAGCCAGCTAGCGAGGATCTCAATGCACAATTTCAGACCTTTCGTCTTCCAACTGACACTGATGGCAACCACTGCGCTCAGCGGACTGCTTGCCGGCATGAATACGACGGTGGCGGTCGCCGAGCCTGCCGACAGGCAGCAACATCAGGTACCTGGATATTACCGCATGAACCTGGGTGAGTTTGAAATCACGGCACTCTATGACGGTTTTACCCAGCTTGACCCGGCGTGGCTCAGCGGCATCGGTGTCGACAGCATTCAGAACCTGCTGGTAAAAATGTTCATTGATTCGAGCAAGCACATTCAGACATCGGTGAACGGCTACCTGATCAATACTGGCGAACGTCTGGTGCTGGTAGATGTCGGCTCAGCCCAGTGTTTCGGCCCGACGCTGGGAAAGATGCGCAGCAATCTTGAAGCGTCCGGCTACAAGGTGGAGCAGGTGGATACCGTGCTGCTGACTCACCTACACCCGGATCATGTCTGCGGCCTGACCAATGCAGATGGCACACCAACCTACCCGAATGCTAGGGTCCACGTGCCGCGTCAGGAAGCCGAGTTCTGGCTGGATCAGGATATCGCGCCCATGCCGGATTCCAACCAGGCGTTTTTTTTGATGGCCCGCGCAGCAGTCGCGCCCTATATGCAGAAGCAACTGCAAC
This sequence comes from Pseudomonas sp., assembly GCA_033720015.1. Lineage (GTDB taxonomy): Bacteria > Pseudomonadota > Gammaproteobacteria > Pseudomonadales > Pseudomonadaceae > Aquipseudomonas. Next base: position 2,061 of record JAWWDH010000419.1, on the reverse strand, counting down.
GCTATGAGGCTGAAGCTACGTTGTTCCCAGGCGTGGAAAGTGTGCCCGCCCACGGGCATACACCTGGCCACTCAGCCTACCTGTTTACTTCCGGCGGCGAACGCCTGATGGTCTGGGGGGATCTGGTACATAACCATGCAATTCAATTTGCCCGACCGGAAGTGGTTATTGAGTTTGACGCGGACTCCGCGCAAGCAAGAAGCTCACGACAGAGCATGCTGTCGTATGCCGCGAAAGAGTCTTTCTGGGTAGCGGGTGCGCACCTGCCTTTCCCCGGGCTTGGCCGTGTGCGCATCGAGGGTGACGCATACGCCTGGGTGCCCATTGAGTTCGGCCCGGTCGGTGACCAGCCCTGAAGCAAACCCGGATTAAACCTGCCTACTCCTCCTCGATATTGAAGAGCGCGGCCAGAGTAATGTCGAGCTTGGCTTTTTGCAGTGCTAGGTCTTGTGTGTCTCCTGCCCCCTCCCGGCTGACCGCATAGGTCAGGGCGCCCAGAGCGCCCATCCACAATAGCTGAGCGGTATCCTTCGGCGGATATTTCAATAGTCCCTGCGCATAGAACTGGATCAGGTCGTCAGCCACGCCTCGCAGCGTATCGGCCACCATGCTCGGAGGCTCCCCTGCCATTATCTGCTGGATCACTATGCGACACATATTCGGCTCCGAATAGGCGAACTGCAGAAAGGTTGCCCAGCCATCGCGTATCCCCTTAAGCGGCCCTCTTTCTTGGGTGCCGCCGTGATAGGCCTCGGCAACCTGCAGGTAGGTTGCGTCGATCGCAGCCTTGTGTAACCCCTGCAGATCACCGTAGTGGTGATACAGCGTTGGCGGCGTTACGCCCACCTCCGCGCAGATCGCTCGCATAGTCGCCCCGTCACGCCCCTTGGTACTCAACAGGTTCATTGCTGCACGCAGCAAGTCCTGCTTGATTTCGCCATTGCCGGGGTCGATCCGACCTTGTCTTTTCAACGAGTTTAGTGTTCTCAAAACGAATCCTCACTGCCGTGTTCTATCCAGAGCGGCCACGCAGCTTACTCCCTCGGCGAAAAACCGATCCGCACAATACCTGCATCACGCATGAGCCAAAACCACAAATCAACATAATGGTTGAATATTTTTCAGCAAGCATGTTGACCACAGGCTTCATCGTCAATATATTCAGTATATCACCGATATATAGCTCGATCTCACCCGTTGAGCACAGCGGGCAGGCCTCGTCGGCCGAGCCCCAAAACACAACAAAAATGAGGTGTGCGCATGCAATACGCAAGAGCAGCTGTGATGGTCGAACAAAACCGGGTCGAGACATGGGAAGTTCCGGTTTTTGATCCCGCACTAGGTGGAGCGCTGGTACGCGTGGTTCTCGGTGGCGTGTGCGGCAGTGATGTGCACATCGTTTCCGGAGAAGCAGGCACCCTGTCCTTCCCGATCATTCTCGGCCACGAGGGTGTTGGCCGCCTCGAAAAACTCGGGGCTGGCGCCACCACGGATTATGCCGGCGTCTCCGTCAAACTAGGTGACATGGTGTATTGGGCGCCCATCGCCCTGTGTCATCGCTGCCACAGCTGCACTGTGCTGGATGAACCCCCCTGCGAAAACTCAACCTTTTTTGAGCATGCGCAAAAGCCAAATTGGGGCAGTTATGCCGACTATACCTGCCTACCCAACGGCATGGCCTTCTATCGCCTGCCCGATCACGCCCAGCCGGGAGCATTGGCCGCCCTCGGCTGCGCCATGCCAACGGTACTTCGCGGCTATGAGCGCTGTGGCCCGGTCGGCCTGGATGACACTGTTGTGGTTCAGGGGGCCGGCCCGGTTGGACTCGCTGCCGTGCTGGTGGCTGCGGCATCGGGGGCAAAGGAAATCATTGCCATAGACCACTCTCCTGTTCGCCTGGAAATGGCACGCAGCCTGGGTGCGACCGAAACCATTTCGCTCAAGGACACCACGCGGGAGGAACGCCAGCGCATGGTTAGCGATCGCTTCGGCAAGCGCGGTGCAAGCGTGGTAGTGGAAGCGGCTGGTGCCCTGCCGGCATTTCCCGAGGGAGTGGATCTG
>JAWWDH010000418.1:0-3255 GCA_033720015.1 Pseudomonas sp. | reverse complement strand
TTATTGCCTGCCACCGGCGACTGTTTTTTCTCTTGCTGGGCCAGTTGATAGGCTTCCATCGATACCTTGCTGGCCTGTTCCATGCGAGCAAGCGTACGCTCAGCACCGCCTTCGGCCATCGCCAAAGAAGCAGCGCTAAGCGCGATAAGCACGAACAGGGTTTTGATTGATTTCATCTGGGCGTTCCTCGATTCAGTGCAGTTAGCCTAGTGACCCTGAATGGGTCGTCATCAGGCCTTGAGCGTTAGGCTCGACGTCACCTTAACCAGAGTGGCCTGTCATAAACCTGAGCTGAACATTACAGTTCTGTCAGGTTGCTACTTCTCTCTTGTCGAGTCTCCACGAGCCTCTGTAGTGTCTACTCATGCCCGTTGATCAAGCCTGTGCGGATTGGTTTTATGGCATGCCTGGCAGCGATGCCTAAGCTGCTTCCGGGCAGTGGCGCTAAATAGCCCCGCCCCCACACTTAAGAGAGATAGCCATTATGTCGAGCAAAAATACTGTTGCTACCGGTGCTGCATTGGCCCTCGTTGCCGCCAGCCTGTTCGCCACCCTGCCTACGCAAGCGGCTCAGGACGCAAAAACAGCCGAAGTGAAATGCTTTGGGGTGAACGGCTGCAAAGGCCAGAACGATTGCATGACGGCGAAGAACTCCTGCAAGGGGCAGGCCGCCTGTAAAGGCGAGGGCTTCAACTTGATGACCCAAGAAAAGTGCGATGAGGCCGGCGGCAAAACCAGCGAGTAAGCCCAGTCAAGGGAGTGCGAGTCACTCCCTTGACTCAGAGTTCTAATAAGCAAAAGCAATACGCTGGGTTTTGGCCTGTGCTTACGTAAAGAGTATTACCCGCAGATCCTGGAGCGCCCTCCCGCAATCAGAACATCCGGCGAGCAGTCGACGCCTACGCGCTGACCTGCGCGGCATAACCCAGGTCTTGAATCACCTTGCGGATAGATTCCGCGGGTTCTTGGCTGTCTACCGATACCTTACCGGCAGCACGGTCAATCGCCACTTCTGCGGTGTCATCTACCGTCTGAATTGCTTTTGTGATCTTGCTGACGCAGCTGCCACAACTGATTCCTGATACCTGTAGAACGAACATTAATCACCTCGTTGGTTAGGCGGCATAGGTGCCATAACCTGAGCATCGACCTTGTCACGACGGCAAGGTCAAGCTTGTTTTTTAGTGTTGATAGATGTTCTTTCAGCGTTGATGGATTACTGATACCAGCCGACTGGTTTTAGATTCACGTTCATTTCAGTCGATGCGGATTTTCCGCAGCCTCGATGCGTTGAGTGGCGATTAACGTATCTCACTCCGAACTTAACGATCAGCGTACGTTCACTTTGCCGACCATCCCCGATTGGTAATGGCCTGGGATGTTGCAGGCGAACTCAAGACCCTTTGCCTTAGTAAAGGTCCATACCAGTTCTTCAGTGGCACCCGGCTCGATCAGAACACTATTTGGTTCGTCGTGCTGCATACCGGCCATCTTCATCCCGCTCATGGCATGACCCATGTTGCTCATGTGCTGTGCGGCCGTTGGAGGCAGCGTGCCGTTCTGAAACATTGCGGCCATTTCTTTTTGATGGGCGGCATGTGCGGCTGCCATGCCCAGGTTGAATTCATGCAGTAGCGAGCCCTCATTCTTGAGTACGAAGCGGACGGTTTCTCCTGCTTTGATATCAATGCTCTTCGGCTCGAAAAAGATATCGCCCATCCTGATTTCGATGGTGCGACCAGCTTTCTTGGCGTCTCCTGGTTGACCAATTTCACTTTTGCTATGGCTCGGGCTAGCCATGGCAGCAGAGGCGGTGAAGACCAGCGTTGTGCTGAGAAGAAATAAGATGAGTTTGGATTTCATAATGGACCTCGAAAAGGGGGCTCGAAATACCATTGCATTTAGGGCGGCTGAACTGTCAGTTGGCTTACCCGAAACCTACATATCTGAAAGATGCACTGAAGTCAGGCGTTAGCCGGGGCTGACCCCCAAATTACAAGTCCGTCAGCTTGAAAAAAACGCGGCACCGTCGAGGCGCCGCTAGGCCAAAGGAGCAATCATGAAGGCCTTGAAGATGGGAAGTCTTATGGGTGGCACTCTTTATCGGCCATCATCAGCTTGTGCTCACGCATCATCTGCGCAAGGACGTCATCAACCAATTTGTCGTGCTGCTCCATCCACGCGAGATGTTCTTCCGTAGATATGCCGGGAGCTGGATGCTCGCTGTGCAGCTGGTTCATCATCTCGCCGAGCATTTTCATGTGCGTCTTCATGTGCACATGGCGCTCACTGGCAGGCGCTTTTTCTGCCTGAACTAGTACAGCCTCAGCTTTGTCTCGCATGCTCTCTATGCGTTCGAAGAGCCTGCCAGCGCCACCTTCTGCCCAAGCCACTGATGCAAGCAGGAGCGAACTAACCAGAAATAAAGATTTAAGCAGTTTCATAGGGGAGTCTCCGCAGTAATAAATGTAGTCGTCACCTCTTTATCCATCGGAGGGGCAAGCGCATAACCTAGCGCTCATACTTGCACCTTAGACAAATCAACCTGACAGACGCCTGAAGCTAGGATTACATCTGCGTAAGCTTCTGGTTGGGTGGGCAATTTGACTGCACACTCAGACCACTCAACGCTTGGAATAGCCCGCATGAGACTTTTAGTTGCTGAAGACGAGCCCAAAACAGGTATTTATTTGCAACAGGGCCTCACTGAGGCTGGATTCAATGTCGACCGCGTTATGACCGGAACGGATGCGCTCCAGCATGCGTTAAGCGAGGCCTATGACCTGTTGATTCTGGACGTCATGATGCCGGGCCTAGATGGCTGGGAAGTGCTGAGGATGGTGCGGGCGGCGGGAAAGGATGTGCCCGTGTTATTCCTCACAGCACGTGACGGTGTTGAGGATCGCGTGAAAGGCTTGGAGCTGGGGGCCGATGACTACCTAGTCAAGCCTTTTGCCTTTTCTGAATTATTAGCCCGGGTCAGAACATTGCTGCGGCGCGGCAACAGTTCGCCGGCGCAAACCAGCATGACGATCGCTGATCTGCACGTTGACCTGCTGAAGCGGCGTGTCGTGCGCAGTGGTAAGCGCATCGACCTGACGGCGAAGGAGTTCTTGCTGCTCGAATTACTGCTGCGTCGGCGTGGCGAAGTTCTCCCCAAGTCGTTGATCGCCTCCCAGGTATGGGACATGAATTTCGACAGCGACACCAATGTGATCGAAGTGGCTATCCGCCGCTTGAGGGCGAAAATTGACG
>JAWWDH010000417.1:0-3260 GCA_033720015.1 Pseudomonas sp. | reverse complement strand
GGCACCGATGCCGCCCTGGAATGCGTGAAGAGCTGCGGCAAACCGGCCTGCGTCATCGGCAAGCACGCCAACCCCTGCGGCGTGGCCGTGGCCACCGACGCCGAAGGCGGCATCCGCCAGGCCTACGAACTGGCCTACGCCACCGACACCGAGTCGGCCTTCGGCGGCATCATCGCCTTCAACCGCGAACTGGACGGCGCCACCGCCCAGGCCATCGTCGAGCGTCAGTTTGTTGAAGTCATCATCGCGCCGAAAATCAGCGCAGAAGCCCGCGCCGTCGTGGCGACCAAGGCCAACGTACGTCTGCTCGAGTGCGGCGAATGGCCAGCCGAGCGCAGCGCTGGCTGGGACTTCAAGCGGGTTAACGGCGGCCTGCTGGTGCAGAGCCGCGACATCGGCATGATCAAGGCTGAAGACCTGAAGATCGTTACCCAGCGCGCGCCGAGCGAGCAGGAAGTGCACGACCTGATCTTTGCCTGGAAAGTGGCCAAGTTCGTCAAGTCCAACGCCATCGTCTACGCCAAGAACCGCCAGACCATAGGCGTCGGCGCCGGCCAGATGAGCCGCGTCAACTCCGCACGCATCGCCGCGATCAAGGCCGAGCATGCTGGCCTGCAAGTCGCCGGTTCGGTGATGGCGTCCGACGCCTTCTTCCCGTTCCGCGACGGTTTGGACAATGCGGCGGCCAATGGCGTTACCGCGGTGATTCAGCCGGGTGGCTCGATGCGTGATGCAGAAGTGATCGCCGCCGCCGACGAAGCCGGCATTGCCATGGTGTTCACCGGCATGCGCCACTTTAGGCACTAAAAACGGTCGCGTTCAAACAGACGTGTACTGCGTTGCGGCTGGTTCCGATAATGCTCATTGCCACCAGGCAACTCCGCTTATCGAAGCCAACCGCGCCTTGCATCCACCTGCTTGATCGCAACCTCGATAGTCGCCACAGTTTTTGTAGGCTGGGTTGAGCGCAGCGATACCCAGCACCGACTTCGTAGGGTGGATAGCGCTGTATCTATCCACCAATCGGGCAACAGGCCCGCCTCCACAAGGAGACAGACATGAACGTACTGATTATCGGCAGCGGCGGTCGCGAACACGCCCTGGCCTGGAAAGTGGCGCAGGACAAGCGCGTCAACACCGTCTTCGTGGCCCCAGGCAATGCCGGCACCGCCACCGAAGCCAAATGCGAGAACGTCGCCATCGACGTGCTGGATATCCAGGCCCTGGCCGACTTCGCCGAGCAGAACGTGCAACTGACCATCGTTGGCCCGGAAGCACCGTTGGTGGCCGGTGTGGTTGATCTGTTCCGCACGCGCAAGCTGGATATCTTTGGCCCCACCGCCGCCGCCGCGCAGCTAGAGGGTTCCAAAGCCTTCACCAAGGACTTCCTCGCTCGCCACGCGATTCCGACCGCCGACTACCAGAACTTCACCGAAGTCGAGCCGGCTCTGGCTTACCTGCAAAAAGTCGGCGCGCCGATCGTGATCAAGGCTGACGGTCTGGCTGCGGGTAAAGGCGTGATCGTCGCCATGACCCTGCAGGAAGCTGAAGATGCCGTGCGTGACATGCTCGCCGGCAATGCCTTTGGCGAAGCCGGTTCACGCGTGGTCATCGAAGAGTTTCTCGACGGCGAAGAAGCCAGCTTTATCGTCATGGTCGATGGCGCCAACGTGCTGCCGATGGCCACCAGCCAGGACCACAAGCGCGTCGGCGACGGCGACAGTGGCCCGAACACCGGCGGCATGGGCGCTTACTCTCCGGCCCCAGTGGTCACCGCTGACGTGCATAAGCGCGTAATGGATGAAGTGATCTACCCCACCGTGCGCGGCATGGCCAGCGAAGGCAACGTCTACACCGGCTTTCTCTACGCCGGGCTGATGATCGACAAAGCCGGCAACCCGAAAGTCATCGAATTCAATTGCCGTTTCGGCGACCCAGAAACCCAGCCGATCATGGTCCGCCTGGAGTCGTCCCTGGTGCTGCTGGTCGAGGCCGCATTGGCCAAGGCGCTGGATAAAGTCGAAGCCACCTGGGACCCGCGCCCAACCGTAGGCGTAGTGATCGCCGCCGGTGGTTACCCCGCCGATTACGCCAAAGGCGATGTGATCGAAGGGCTGGATGACGCCGCGCAACTGGACGGTAAAGTCTTCCACGCCGGCACCGCGCTCAAGGACGGCAACATCGTCACCGCCGGTGGCCGGGTACTCTGCGCCACCGCCATCGGTCGCACCGTTGAGGAAGCCCAGCAGCAGGCCTACCGCCTGGCCGAGAAAATTCGCTGGAACGGCAGTTTCTACCGCAACGATATTGGTTACCGCGCGATTACCCGCGAACACGAAGAAAAGTGAAGGTAACAATGACTATGGTGGCTAAATGGCCACCATAGTCATATTACCCGGACGAACAGCTTGGCTATAATCCGAGCACTTAATCTTGAAGGGAATTCATTGTGCGCCGGCTGAGGATTGCCACCTACCTGCTACTCAGCACCCTGCTGATGACGCTCACTGCAGCGTCAGCGCAAGCAGGCGCACAGGCCTCTTGGTCAAGCCTCAGTGACCCCAGCGCCGAGTTGCAACTCAACGACGTGCGCAGCCCCGAGCGCCAAGCGCAGTTCCGCCCTACCGATCTCACCCAGCTCTACACTCCCGGCGGCAACAGCGCGCTGTGGCTGCATTACCGTCTGCCGGCCAGTAGCGATGCACAGATGCTGCGTTTATTCGCCCCGTACCTGGCCTATCTCGATCTCTACGTGCTGCAAAACGATGAGCTGATCGCGCAGGAACATACCGGCAGCAATCTACCGTTCGCCAGCCGACCACTGGCCAGCCGCGACTTTCTCTTGCCGCTGCCAATAGCCGAGCAACCGCTGGACGTGTACCTGCGCCTGGCCTCGGAGCATGCACTGCGTCCCAGCATCACCCTGCAGAGCGCTCAAGCCATGGCGGTCGATGATAGTCGCCCGCTGCTCTTCGGCCTGCTGCTCGGCTGCCTGGCCATGCTGGTGGCCTATAACCTTGTACGTTATGCCTATATGCGCGCCGCCAGCAGCCTCTGGTTGGCAGCTACGCAAACCTGCCAAGTGGTCGCGGTAGCCAGCCTGTTGGGTATCAGCACGCCGTGGCTGAATGAGTGGCAAAGTCTGCAACCGCAGATTGCCAACCTGTCGATGCTGCTGGCGGCGCTCTGCGCGCTGTGCTTTACCGCCAGCTTCTTCCATAAGGTCTGCCCCAACACCCCACTGAACTATCTGCTCAGCG
>JAWWDH010000416.1:0-3265 GCA_033720015.1 Pseudomonas sp. | reverse complement strand
TGTGTGGGCGGCGGTATGGGTATTGCCACCATCATTGAACGAATCTGAACCGTAGGATGGGGCGGGGCCCAGGCTCCGCGCCCCGCCCCATCCTACGTCCCCCACTTTGGGATGAGAGCAAAAAAATGACTGACGCCATCCGTTACGAAAAGGGCCAGGACAATATCGTTGTGCTGACCATGGACATGCCCGGCCAGAGCGCCAATACCATGAATGCGGTGTACCGCGAGGCCATGGGCGCGACCGTTGCCCGTTTGGAAGCCGAGAAAGATTCTATTGCCGGGGTAATTGTCACCTCCGCGAAGAAGACCTTCTTCGCTGGCGGCGATCTGGGTGAACTGATTAAGGTCACCAAGGCCGACGCGCAAAGCTTCTACAACATGATCCTCAACATCAAAGATCAACTGCGCCGCCTGGAAACCCTGGGCAAGCCGGTGGTGGCCGCCATCAATGGCGCGGCCCTCGGCGGTGGCTGGGAAATCGCCCTGGCCTGCCATCACCGTATCGCCCTGGACAGCCCCAGCGTGCAACTGGGCCTGCCGGAAGTGACCCTCGGCCTGCTGCCAGGTGGCGGTGGAGTGGTACGTATGGTGCGCCTGCTCGGTCTGGAGAAGGCCCTGCCGTACCTGGCCGAAGGCAAGAAGGTACGTCCCGATGCAGCGCTAAAAGCGGGTTTGATCCATGCGCTGGCCTCCGATAAGGAGGACTTGCTGGCCAAGGCGCGCGCCTGGATTGTGGCTAACCCGACCGCGGTGCAGCCGTGGGACGTCAAGGGTTACAAAATCCCCGGTGGCACGCCGTCGAGCCCCAATGTGGCGCAAATGCTGGCCATCGCGCCGAGTGTGCTTCGCGACAAAACCAAAGGCTGCTTCCCGGCGCCGGAGAAGATCATGTGCGCCGCCGTTGAAGGCGCGCAGGTTGACTTCGATACTGCGCAGATCATCGAAGCGCGTTACTTCACCGAGCTGACCACCGGCCAGGTGGCGAAGAACATGATTGGCACCTTCTGGTTCCAGCTCAATGAAATCAACGCAGGTGGTTCTCGACCGCAGGGTTTCGAGCCCTATGTGACTAAGAAGGTTGGCGTGCTCGGTGCTGGCATGATGGGCGCTGGCATAGCTTACGTGTCGGCGGTGGCTGGCATCGACGTGGTGCTCAAGGACGTCTCCATCGAGGCCGCCGAGAAAGGCAAAGACTATTCGGCCAAGCTGCTGGAGAAGAAGGTTGGCCGTGGCCAGATGAGCGCCGAGAAGCGCGATGGCATCCTGGCGCGGATCACACCCACCGTCAGCGATGCTGATTTCGCCGGCTGCGACCTGATCATCGAGGCGGTGTTTGAAGACCGTGACCTCAAGGCCAATGTCACCGCCGCGGCCGAGCGTGCGGCGTTGTCTGATGCGGTGATCGCCTCGAATACCTCGACCTTGCCGATCACCGGTCTGGCCACGGCGGTACAGAAACAGGACAAATTCATCGGCCTGCATTTCTTCAGCCCGGTGGACAAGATGCCGCTGGTGGAAATCATCAAAGGCGAGCACACCCGTGATGAAACCCTGGCGCGTGGCTTCGATTATGTCATGCAGATCAAGAAGACCCCAATCGTGGTCAACGACAGTCGTGGCTTCTTTACCTCGCGGGTATTCGGCACCTTCACCAATGAAGGTCTGGCCATGCTTGGCGAAGGCGTATCGGCGGCGATGATCGAGACCGAAGCGCGCAAGGCCGGTATGCCGGTCGGCCCGTTGGCGATCAGCGACGAAGTGTCGATGAGCCTGATGAACCACATCCGTCAGCAGACCATCAAGGATCTGGCGGACGAAGGTAAGCAGATCCCTGCACACCCGGCTTACGCTGTCATCGACATGATGCTCAACGAGTACAAACGTCCAGGTAAGGCTGCTGGTGCGGGCTTCTACGACTATCCGACGGGTGGTAAGAAGCACCTGTGGCCGGAGTTGAAGGCGCGTTTCGAGAAACCTGATGCGCAGATTTCACAGCTCGACGTGCGTGATCGCATTCTGTTTATCCAGGCCATCGAAACCGTGCGCTGTGTGGAAGAGGGCGTATTGAAGTCGGTTGCTGACGCCAATATCGGCTCGATCTTCGGTATCGGCTTTGCGGCCTGGACTGGTGGTGCGCTGCAGTTCATCAATCAGTACGGCGTGCAGGACTTTGTGGCCCGCGCCCAGTACCTCGCCGAGCAGTATGGCGAACGCTTCCTGCCACCGGCGTTACTGCTGGAGAAAGCCGCGAAGGGCGCAACCTTCTAACCCTGGCTGCCAATGCAAACGCCTCATGGTGGCAGTCACGGGTGAACGTATTGGCATGCGCCATGGAAGCCTGAGCATTTAAGGCTTAGACGTAAAAATCCCCAGAAGGCATATGTCTTCTGGGGATTTTTACTTTCTGGGTTTCAGGTCAATAGCTGGCCAAAAGACTCGGGCGATTAAAGCCGTGGCTTACCCTGCAGGTGGTTTTGTACTTTTGGCAGAAGTATGTGGTGAATATTAGATGGCGTACTGATGCAATGGTCGGAGCAATTAGTGCGGGTGATATTAAATGATGAGGAGCGAACATCCCTGTTCGGGCTTTTAGATTAACGCATGCTGAGGGCGTAGTTATTCTGTACCCAGCTCTGATGATGTTCTTCGCTACTGCTTATCGACCACTTGGTTAGGGCCAGCATGCCCAGCGTCGCGCCGACGATCATCAGCGGGTAAGCCGTCATGAGTTCGCTCAGCGAGTATTTCCACGCGAGCGGGTGACCCACGCCGAGCAGGGCGGCGTAGAACCAAGACACCCCCGACAGCGCGCCGGTAAAGATCGCCAGGTTGCGCATGCTCAATGGTAGCTTGAGTAGCGAACCGGCCTGCTGCAGAGCCGGCAGCACGGTATTGTGTAGCACCATGCCGTTAATGGTCAGCAGTATCACAACGGTGATCTTGGCTTGTAGCTTGGGGTTGAGGAAGTACTGCAGGCCGGCGCTGGACGCGTCCATAGCGATAATGCCGATGCCGCTAACCCACAGGACGATAAGCGAAAGACCCACTGCGTTCTTCAAGTGCTCAAGGTGTTCGTTGCACTGTTTGACGCCTTGACCTTTGAACAATTGCTTGAGCATGGCTAGGTCACTGGTTAGTACCAGGCCCACTGCAACGCAGCAGGCGATCAGGTGAACGTAAATGACCCCTAGGCGCATCAGGGTCATAACTTCTTTTTGTTGCAAAGTTGCAATGAGGAAGGTGTAAAAATCCATGGGTGCCTC
>JAWWDH010000415.1:0-3273 GCA_033720015.1 Pseudomonas sp. | reverse complement strand
CTTCTTCGGGCTCAAGCGCGCGCGCGCCGGAAAAGGTCAGCGCGGCCTTTTCGTCACCGCGTTGCTGTTCCAGCATCGCAGTTTTAACCGGCCCTGGGCCGACCAGACTGACGGCAATACCGTAGGGCTTTAGATCACCGGCAGCAGCGATACTGAAGCCTCGCACGGCATGCTTGCTGGTGGCGTAGATGGAGGTTCCCGGCGTGGCATAGAGCGATGCAATGGAGCCGATATTGATGATATGCCCCGCGTAGCCCCGGGCGATCATGCTGGCGGCAACGGCATTCGTGCCGAGGATGACGCCCTTGAGATTAACGTCCAACATCAACTCGATGTCCTCGAGTTGCAACTCGCCAGCCCTGCCACTGCGCAACACCCCGGCCACGTTCATCAACACCTCCACCGGGCAACCCTGCTCATCCAGCTGAGCCAGAAGCCGGCTCCATGAGTCCTGACTGCGCACATCCAGCTTGATGCAGGCAACGGCGCTTTCATGCTGCCAGCGGGATTTCAGTGCCACTTCATCCAGATCGGCGGCGACCACCCGATGCCCCTGTTTTACCGCCAGCTCAGCGAGGCAGGCACCAATCCCGCTGGCGGCACCAGTAATCAGTAGGTTCATGTGCAGGCTCCTTGTAGTCGCGTCATGCTGGCAAAAAAGCCTGACTGCGGCTTGACAGTAGCTGCCAGCAAATTTGACACTTTGCGCCAAAATAAAGAGGTAAGGCCTTGCATACCAGCCACAGCAGGCGCTGCATTCCGGACAGTTTTGCCCTGGCGCTCTATGAGTATCTGGATGGCCAAGGTGCCAGCGCCGAACATGTGCTCAAGCACCCGCGCCCGTCACCAACAGTCAACGCCCTCGACGCCATGCCCATTCAGACGTGGGCCACCCTACTGCAGCGTGCCGCCAGCCACCTGAGCGACCCTCTACTCGGTTTGCACCTGGGGCAAACCATCACGGCTCGGCATGTCGGCATCCTCGGCTATGTACTCATGGCCTCCCACACACTGGGCGCAGCCTTGATGCATATCCACCACTACCAGCGCTTGCTTTACGACGTCACGCCGATGGTTGTTCGCCAACAGCAGGCATGCGTAGACCTGGTCTGGGATGCGCAGCATGGGCGGCCCGGGGCGCTGGTTGATGAATCTGCCATCACCGCCTTATTGCAGTTGGGGCGTACGCTGAGTGGTGGGTCGATGAGGCTGATTGAGGTCCATTTCATTAATCCCCGCCCTGATGATGTGCAGCCTTACCTCGACTTCTTTGCCTGCCCGGTGCTTTTTGAACAAGCGGAAACGCTCGTACGACTCGACCAAGCCTCCCTGCAAGCGCCGTTGGATACGGCTGATCCGGCCATGCTCAAGTTGATGCAGCAGCAGGCCGACGCCTTGCTGTGCGCATTACCAGAAGTGCGACCGATTATTGACCAAGTGCGTCGCCTGATCGGGCGCATGTGCCATGGGCAGGAACCCAGTATTGAACGCATCGCTCAGGCAATGGAACTGTCGCCCCGTACCTTGCAGCGGCGCTTGCGGGAAGCGAACACCTGCCTGCGTGACGAAATCGCGACCGTGCGCCGGGAGATTGCCGAGCGCTATCTGCGTGAGACACGCCTGAGCATGGTCGATATCGCCATGCTGCTGGGGTATTCCGAGCACAGCGCCTTCACCCGCAGCTTCCTCCGCTGGACGGGGCAAAGCCCCCAGCGCTACCGTCAGAGCCAGCGAAACACCTAGCTATCGGAACTCGCCCTGAGCGATCGGCGCCATGACCGCGCCGACTGCGCGCCCCGGCCCACTAGGTGATGCTTGCCGGGGGAAACTCCAGGTGAAAGGCGCTGATGCCATTGCTGGAGGTGCAGAAAATGGTGCCCTTGTGCGCCTCAACAATGGAGCGGGTAATGGCCAAGCCAAGTCCGGCATTGCTCGGGCTGCCTTCGCGGCGCGCCGGGTCTACTCGATAGAAACGGTCGAAGAGCTTATCCAGGTGCTCGGGCTTGATGGTTTCACCCGGGTTCTCGACGATGAGCGTGACCGCATGTGCGCTCGATGTAATCGTTAGCGATATCGTCTTGCCGGCAGGTGTATAACGCAGCGCATTGGACAACAGGTTCGAGATCGCTCGATCCAGCATCAGCTTGTCCCCCAGCACGCTGCCGGATCCACTCACACGCAACTGGATGCCCTGCTCGTCCGCCAACAGGTGGTAGTACTCGACCAGCTTGGTTACGACCTCGCTGAGCTCAATGCGCACCTGCTGAGGAATGATCAAGCCATTGTCCGATTTAGCCAGAAACAGCATGTCGTCGATCATTCGCGACATGCGGTTGAGGTCCTCGAGGTTCGAATAGAGGTTTTCTTCGTAGGCTTCGAGGTTGCGCTTTTGGCTCAGTACCACCTCGGTGTGCGTCATCAAATTGCTGAGTGGTGTACGCAATTCATGGGCAATGTCGGCTGAAAAGTTTGAGATCCGAGCAAAAGCGCCATCAAGCCGGGCAAGCATCGCATTGAACGCCGTCACCAACTGCTGAAGCTCAAGAGGCACGGGCTCCAGCGGAATACGCTCTTTCAGTGACCTTGCCGACATCGAGGTCGCCACCTGGGTGACCTGTCGCAAGGGGGTCAAGCCGCTGCGTGCGACCCCCCAACCCAACGCCGCACTGACCAATGCGCTAATCACCAGACCAATCCAGAACCAGCGCTGCAAGGTCTCAAAAAAATGCGCATGGCTGGTCACATCAAGGACCAGTAACACCGTGAGGAACGCGGGCTGCTCGGCGGTTGACAGCTGCGCGCTCTTCCCTCTGTACATGCGCCCATTCTCCTCCCACCCCCACATGCTGCGACCAGGGTTGGGCCGGTATTTTTCGGGCACATTGAACGGCTGTGGTTCGGCAAAAAGCACCGTTCCGTCATGGGCAAAGATGATTGCCGCGAGGTCATGGTGAGCCCCCAGCAGCGCTTGCAGTTGAGGCAGCGCCTCTTCCAGGTCTGCAGGGCTACGGGCATGACTGAGGATTTGCTGAGTCGCCTCGAGCTTCTCGTCCAGGGTCTGCTGATCGAGCACCATGAAGTGATGCCGACTGAGCGCATTGAAGCTCAGGCCTGCCACTGTGAGGACCGCAATCACCGCAAACATAAACATCAAACTCATGCGTGCGGTCAGTGACAGATGCCTCATTCAGACTCCGGCGCATCAAGCATGTAGCCCATACCGCGGGCGGTATGAATCAGTTTCAACTCGAAATCATCGTCAATTTTCGCCCT
>JAWWDH010000414.1:0-3273 GCA_033720015.1 Pseudomonas sp. | reverse complement strand
GCACCTGCCTGCGTCAGCGTGAACTGTTCAATAACCTCGAGCGCGAAGGCATCAAAGCCTACGAGTTGAAACCGGAGGAGCTGCGCCGCTTACTGGTCGGTGGGCACACCTCGGTGCCGCTGGACCTGACCCTGATTCCGCTGCGCTCCACCAGCGAACAGAGCCTGAAGACCTTCCGCGCACTGTTTATCAACCTGCTGCACATGCGCGAGATCACCGCCGCCAAGCTCAAGCAGCTGTTCCTCGATGCGTTTGAACACAGCCTGCGTTCGGGCAGCGTCGACTACATCGCCGCCACCGAGGAAGCCTTCCGCGACGTGCGACGCATGGAGCAGGACTACCAAGCACTGGTCACCGCAGGGCCATTGATCGAAGCCCTGGCGGCCGGTGTGGCCCAACGTGAACTGCTGCGCGGCAAACTGCACCGCATCTCGCCGCTGCTCGATTCGCTACTCGGTGCCTGGCAGGACTACGCCGGCGCGCGCCGTGAGGAACTGGTGATCCAGGCCGAACATTACCAAGGCGAGCAGGATGGCCTGCAACAGGAGCAGCGCGGCGGCACCGCCGAGCTGATGCGCATGGAACGGCAGATCAGTGAAATTCAGCGCTGGTTAGGTGAGTTGTCGGTACTAAAGAACCGCTTTGCCCTGGTCAGCGATGCCAGGGTACTGGAAGAACAGCTCCTCGCCGCCAAGGATGCTCATGACGAGCTGGCCGGCGCCCTGGCGCAATCGCGACAGTTCTCCGCCGAAGACTTGGATGAGCGACTGCGCGATCTGGAAAAGCGCCTGAAGTCGGTCAAACAACAGCTCGAACACGCCGACAACAACAGCTACTCGCGCCTGCGTGAGGAGTTTTCCCAGGCCGATGTCGACCGCCTGATGCGCCTGTTCAACGGCCAGCTGTTCAGCCTGCCGCTAGGAGAGAAAGGCATTCAAATCGCCGAAGGCGATGCCTGGGTCAAACCCCTAGAGGCGATTCTCGATGGCTTCAAGGGCGAGCATTTTGAAGTGCCGGGCCTGTCCATCGACCTCTCGCATATCGAACCACCCGCATTACAAGCACTGGCCGACCGCGCCGCGCTGCGCGATCAGAAAGATCGCCTCGACCGCGAATACAAACAACTGAAGACCCAGCAGGCCGTGGCCGCCGACCGCGCCGCCAGCAAGGCGCAGGCCGAGCAGTTCTATCAAGCCGTACTGGATGCGCAGAAGGCTCTGGAAGAGTTCCGCAAGAGCCAGACGCTGGCTGTTGAAGAGCCGCAGAAACTAGAGCAGCTGGCGCAGCTGGAAGCCGCTCAGGATGAACTCAAACGCACCTCGGATGCCTTTACCGAGCGTGTGCAGCAGCTCTCCGCCAAGCTGCAACTGGTCGGCCGTCAGCTTGCCGATCTGGAAGCCAAGGAGCGCACCCTGGAAGATGCCCTGCGCCGCCGCCAATTGCTGCCGGCCGACCTGCCCTTCGGCACACCGTTCACCGACCCGGTGGACGACAGCCTGGACAACCTGCTGCCGCTGCTCAATGACTACCAGGACGCTTGGCAAGGCTTGCAACGCGTCGATGGGCAAATCGAGGCGCTTTACGCACAAGTGCGCCTGAAAGGCGTGGCCAAGTTCGACAGCGAGGACGACGTCGAGCGGCGCCTGCACCTACTGGTCAACGCCTACGCCCACCGTCAGGACGAAGCCATCACCCTGGCCAAGGCACGCCGCGCCGCGGTGACGGATATCGCGCGGACCCTGCGCAATATCCGCAGCGACTACGACAACCTGGAACATCAACTGGCGCTGTTCAACCGTGAGATCAACAAGCGCCAGGTCTCCAACTTGGAAAGCTTCCGCATTGTTCTTGCACCGAACAAGGACGCGCTCAAGCACATCGACCAGATCATCCACAGCGCCGGCCAGTACGAGGAAGGCGAAACCCTCTCGGTGTTCGACCTGCAACAGAGCAGCGATCAGGACAGCAAAAACGAAGAAGCCAAGGAGTACCTGGCCCGCCTGGTAGCCGCCAACCATAACCAGCTGGGCCTGAAAGACCTGTTTGAACTGGCCTTCGAAATCACCAAGGTGCATGGCCAGCCGGTGATCCACACCGACATCGACGGCGCGGCGTCCAACGGCACCACGATGACCATCAAGGCGCTGACCAACATGTACCTGTTACTGCACCTGATGGATCGCGACCAGGCTGGCAAAGTGTGTTTGCCGTACTACCTAGACGAAGCAGCAGACATTGATGAGAAAAACCAGCAGGCATTGATCGAAACCAGCCTGCAACTGGGCTTCGTACCGATCCTTGCCTCCGTCAAGCCCCAGGTCTCGGCCCATGTGGCCATCGACTTGGAAGGTGGCAGCGGGCCGAATGGCATCTATATCGACGAAGCGGATTGGAAATACATTCAGCGCCGCGACGCCGTCGCAGACAAAACCCAGGCCAAGGCGCCGCACGCTGAACCGGCGTAACGCGCCTGACTACCGAGTTACAGACGCAAACAACAAGGGCCGCAATTGCGGCCCTTGTTGTTTAACTCAACGGTTACTTCTCTAAGGCGATTTTCGGCGCCCAACCTAACCACTCTTCCTTAACCTCATCATGCAAGGCAAAGGTCCGCCCGGGCAGCCCCGGCCCACCCATCTGCGGGTTATCCGGTGTGGAAACGGAAATACCACCCTCGATCAGCGCCACCAGCGACTCGGTACGCACTTTCACACCGCTAAACAAGCCCGCGTCCACACCGATGCCACTGGCATTCCAGAAACGACTGCCGCTGCGTACCAGCGGCGCATAACGCGGCTCAATCAGGATATAAATCAACACTCGGTCCGAGGTTGGCCCCAGCTCGAAATGAGTAACCTTGCCAACTGGCACTTCACGGTAAGTGACCAACACGCCGGGCTTGATCGAGCCACGTCGCGCCGCACTCAGTACCAGCCGCAGGCCCTGCTCGCGGGCATTCTGCGTAGGCGCCGATTCAGCGGCAATAAAACTCAGCTGCTTGGCGCCTGCCTTGATGGCCGGGCGCACTTCGATATATTGCCCACTGACCAAAGTTTCCAGGTTGGCTGCGCGAGTCAGACTGACCTCGGGCTTGACCACCCAGAATTGCGTCCCAGCACGGGCAATCTGCTGCGTTGCCTGGGTCACGCGGGCATGCAGGATCACAGCTTGCAAATCCTCGGTCAGCTCAACGCGCTCGACCTTACCCACATCCAGCCCCTTATAACGAATCGGCGTACCCGGATTAAGGCCATCACCTCGCGGAACCCGGAT
>JAWWDH010000413.1:0-3275 GCA_033720015.1 Pseudomonas sp. | reverse complement strand
GGTACGACGGAACACGATACCGGTGTCCACAGGGGCCGGCTTCAGGGTCAGGTATACCTTCTCCCCGGAATGCAGGCCAACGCCAGTGGCGCGGATCATGTTCTTCAGGGTGCGTTGTCTGATCATGGATTGGACCGCTATAGCACTAGTTGCGAATAGTTTTCAACAATGGCCGGCGATGATAGCAGAACCGGCCTTTGCTGAACACCAATCGTCCCAATACTCCTGATACATTTCATCAATCGGCCTGACGACGCAGGAAGGCCGGGATGTCCAGGTAATCCATATCATCCTGTGGGTTCATCTTGGCCGCCGTGGCCGCGCCGCCGTGGCTTTGACGCTGCACGGTGGGACGCTCGTAGTCCTTGTAATTGACGCTTTGCTCGCTACGCGCAGGCGCGGTTGCGTTGCTATGGGCGCTGGCAGAAACCTGCACAGTATTGTCGATAACCTTGACCGGCTTCTCGATACGCGCACCCAGACCGGTGGCCACCACGGTGACATGCAACTCGTCGCGCATGTCCGGATCGATCACGGTGCCGACCTTGACGGTAGCGTGCTCGGAAGCGAACTGCTCGATGATATTACCCACGTCGGAGTACTCACCCAGGGACAGGTCAGGACCGGCGGTGATGTTCACCAGAATGCCGCGTGCGCCTTGCAGGTTGACGTCTTCCAGCAGCGGGTTACGAATCGCCGCTTCGGTGGCTTCACGTGCACGGTTCGGGCCGCTGGCGCAGCCAGTGCCCATCATTGCCATGCCCATTTCGCTCATCACGGTTTTCACGTCGGCGAAGTCGACGTTGATCATGCCCGGACGCTTGATGATGTCGGAGATACCACGCACGGCACCGGCGAGTACGTCGTCTGCCTTGGCGAAAGCCGACAGCAGGCTGGCGTCTTTACCGAGGATGGTCAGCAATTTTTCGTTAGGAATGGTGATCAGCGAATCAACGCTTTCTGCCAGGGCGCGAATGCCTTCCTCGGCAATTAGCATGCGCTTTTTGCCTTCGAACGGGAACGGACGGGTCACCACCGCAACGGTGAGGATGCCCATTTCCTTGGCCACCTGAGCGATTACCGGGGCCGCACCGGTACCGGTACCGCCGCCCATGCCGGTGGTGATGAAGACCATGTCGCAGCCCTGCAACACCTCAGCGATACGCTCACGGTCTTCCATCGCCGCCTGGCGACCGACTTCGGGATTAGCACCGGCGCCGAGGCCTTTGGTCACGGCCGTACCCAGTTGCAGAACGGTACGTGCACCGACGTTTTTCAGTGCCTGAGCATCCGTGTTGGCGCAGATGAACTCAACGCCTTCAATGTTGTTTTTCGCCATGTGGTTGACAGCATTACCGCCGCCGCCGCCCACGCCGATGACCTTGATAACTGCGCTTGCTGGAGCGCTGTCTACGAGTTCAAACATTTTCCCTCTCCTTTACTTTCTAGTTATAACGCCTACTGCAAAATCAGAAATTGCCCTGGACCCAGCGTTTCAGCCGTTCCAGAACAGGTTGTTTGGGTTCATCGCTGTAGCTGCCAAGCGCAGACATCGAAACGCCGTCGGCCTGCTTCTGCAGCCCGTACAGCAACAGGCCTACGCCTGTGGAATAGATGGGGTTACGCACGACGTCGGCCAATCCTTTGACACCCTGGGGAATGCCCAGGCGTACCGGCATATGGAAAATTTCTTCGGCCAGCTCGACGGCTCCTTCCATCTTCGCTGTACCGCCAGTGAGAACGATCCCGGCCGGGATCAAGTCCTCGTAACCACTGCGACGCAGCTCAGCCTGAATCAGGGTGAACAACTCGTCATAACGTGGCTCAACCACCTCAGCTAGGGACTGACGCGACAAGTCACGCGGCGGACGATCACCGACGCTCGGCACCTTGATGGTTTCGCCGGCACCGGCCAGTTTGGCCAACGCGCAAGCATACCGAATCTTGATCTCCTCGGCATACTGAGTTGGCGTGCGCAGGGCCATGGCGATGTCATTGGTGACCTGGTCACCGGCAATTGGAATCACCGCGGTGTGGCGAATCGCACCTTCGGTGAAGATGCAGATGTCGGTGGTGCCGCCGCCGATGTCGACCAGGCACACACCCAGCTCTTTTTCGTCGTCAGTAAGCACCGCATAGGCCGAGGCCAGCTGCTCAAGAATGATGTCGTCAACTTCCAGGCCGCAACGGCGCACGCACTTCTCGATGTTCTGCGCGGCATTCACCGCACAGGTGACGACGTGCACCTTGGCTTCCAGGCGCACGCCGGACATGCCCAGCGGCTCACGTACGCCTTCCTGGTTATCGATTACGTAATCCTGCGGCAAGGTATGCAGCACACGCTGGTCGGCTGGAATCGCCACCGCCTGGGCGGCATCAAGTACCCGCTCAAGGTCAGCCGTACTGACTTCGCGATCACGAATGGCCACGATGCCGTGACTGTTGAGGCTGCGGATATGGTTACCGGCCAGGCCGACAAAGGCCGAGTGGATACGGCAACCGGCCATCAGCTGGGCTTCTTCGACGGCGCGCTGGATCGATTGCACGGTCGATTCGATATTCACCACCACGCCCTTTTTCAAGCCGCGCGACGGATGGGTGCCGATGCCGACGATTTCCAGCTGGCCGTCCGCATTCACTTCACCGACCAAGGCCACCACCTTGGAGGTACCGATATCGAGACCGACGATCATCTTGCCGCTCTGCATATTTGCCATGGCTCTTGCCTTCTCCTGATTCACTGCACGACAGCGGTTGGTGCCGCCGTGGGCGCGACCGGCTCACGCCATGCCACGGCCAAGCCGTTGGCATAACGCAAATCGATGCGCGCGATATTCGCTTGTTGCTCTTTCAGGGCCTTGTCATAGATGGCCGTGAAACGCCGCATTTTTTCCACCAGATGGTCACGCCCCAAAAGCAGTTCGATGCCCTGCCCGGTGGAGAGGAACCAGCTGCCACGTTCACGCAACTCCAGGCGCGCCACGGAAAAACCCACGGGGCGCAGCATCTGGCTGATCACTTGGTATTGCTGCATCACCTGCTGTTGCGCACGCTTGGGGCCATACAGCTGCGGCAGGTGGGGATAATTGGCCAGTTCCAACGGTGCAAACGCTTCACCCTGGTTGTTCAGCAGCGCCTCATCACCCCAGCGGGCAATCGGCAATTGCTCTTCCAGACGCACCACTAGCTGATCCGGCCATACACGGCGTACCTGAGCGCTGGCGATCCAGGGCATCGACTCCAGCTCATGACGCAGGCTGAGCAGATCGACACTG
>JAWWDH010000412.1:0-3280 GCA_033720015.1 Pseudomonas sp. | reverse complement strand
GTTTCGTGATGTGAGTTCGGTGGCGCAATTGCAAACGCGTATCGCCAGCTATGTCGACCACACGATTGAGCAGGCCACCGATGGTGTGAGCTATTCCGGCATCGAACACCTGCAAGCCGGCCAAGCCTATTTATTCCTCGCCAACCATCGCGATATCGTCATGGATCCGGCCTTCGTCAACTATGCGGTGTACCACGCGGGCTTGCCGACGCCGCGCATTGCGATTGGCGACAACCTGCTGCAAAAGCCGTTCGTCAGCGACCTGATGCGCCTGAACAAGAGCTTTATCGTGCACCGTTCAATCAGCGGCCGCCGTGAAAAGCTGGCGGCTTATCAGTTGCTCTCGGCCTATATCAATCACTCGATTCGCAATGACTGCGAGTCGATCTGGATCGCCCAGGCAGAAGGCCGCGCCAAGGACGGCGATGACCGCACCGACTCGGCGATCCTCAAGATGTTTCATATGAGCCGAAAAACCGAGCCGTTTGCCGAGGTGGTCAACAGCCTGCGCCTGACGCCGGTGTCGATCAGCTACGAATACGACCCTTGCGACCAGGCCAAGGCCCGCGAACTGTCAACCCGCGCAAGAAGTGGCAGTTACACCAAGGCTGCCGGCGAGGACGACCAGAGTATTGCCCTCGGCATCACCGGCTACAAAGGCCGCGTGCATGTGCACTTCGGTGCGCCTGTTGAGCAATGCCTGGAGGACAGCAAGGTCCTGGCCGCAGAGATGGATCGACGGATTCTCAGCGGCTATCGGCTGTTCCCCGTGCATTACCTAGCGTATGCCATGTGGGCGGATCGCGACCCCGCACTGGCTGTGCCCGACGCTGCCGAACTGTTCCCTGCCGCAGAACTCAATGCGGCAAAAAGCGAATGGCAGCGCCGCCTGGCCAACTGCCCGAGCGAACAGCAGCCCTACCTGATCCTGCAATACGCCAACCCGGTGCGTAACCAGTACCGGATCAAAGCCGGCCTACCTCTTTGATACCGTGACCCACCATAAAAAACGGCAGCCATTAGCTGCCGTTTTTTATGGTTTGAACCTGTACTACAGCTGGGTACTGAGCCAGGACAGCAGCAGTGCAGAAGCCTGGCAGGCATAACCAAAGCGATAGAAGAAGCGATTCAGGCGCAGTGCTGGCGCATCACAGGCATAGGCCTGCTGCGCCACGTCGCTTAACCCGTTACCGGCCAGAAACCGCGCCAGCTTGCGCTGCTCGCGCAGACGGGTAGCCAACAGCAACCAGGCACCGGCCATGGCAAAAAACAGCGCCAAACCATTCAGCCACTGCCCAGGCTGGCTCTCGACCAGCCACCAGAGCGCTTGCAAAGACATCTTCGACCTCAATTCTGTTAGGCGGGCGAACAATACCGCGCCAACCAACACGCCCCACTCAACCACTGGGCAGTGCAAATACGGTCGCGGAGTCTACCGAAGGAGGTCGCCCTCGCGGCTCGATTCCGACGAATTGCAGCCACCTTGCGCCATCCGTAAAAAACCTGTCATGCACATCAGCCATGGTTTGGCACTCGTGCCACGGCCTGTGCAAAGGCTGTGCACACAGATCAGCCCTAAACACCCATGGAGGAACCACCATGCTGCATGCCCACCGCCAAAACCGCGACGACCGGAGCGATGCGCTGGATGATGTGGCAGCCGTCATCGACGCGCTCTCATAACGTGCAGGACGACCACTGGCTGGTGTACTGCGCCCTAGGCGGGCGTGAGCATTACGCTCTAGCGGATCTCGACACGCGCCCAGACCTAAGCCTGCCCACGCTTTACAGCGAAACCGCCTAACAGCTGAGCTTGCGCCGCAGGGCAGCAGTCACAGGCATAAAAAAGCCCGGAATAATCCGGGCTGTTCATCGCGGAGACAGCGCTTACTGCGCGAGCATCTGGCCGATGGTCGGATCCTTGAAGGCGCGGGTCAGTGCATCACTCAACACATCACTGACCAGCTTGGTGTTGGTCGCCTGGTTTGGCGCCATGCCGAAGCGCTGATTCAACGACGCGCCATAACGGCCGCTGTAGCGACGGCTGCTGTTCTGCACATCAACCCGGAAGGTCGCGGTCATGTCCGCCTCAGTCACATACAGACCTTCCTTAGGCGACTGATACTTGAGTTCGGCCAGGGTCAGGGTCAGCTGCGGCGCGTTGTAGGCGTTGGCGCTCGGGGTGAAACCAAGTAGGCGCACAGCCGCTTCAGCCTGGGCCTGCAGCTTGGGCAGTACATCCTGACCGGTCACGCTAATGGCGCTGGTTTCCGGATACAGGCCGCCGCGAGTCCCCAGCACGGGCGAAGGACGCCCATCGGCAACCCGCACCACAACCGGCTGGCCCTGGCCAACGGCGGTCAACGGGCTATTGAGTTTGGGTTGTGGACTGAGTTGTTGCGGGCTGTGGGCACAACCCACCAGAGTAAGGCTGGCAACAGCCACCAGACCAAACAGCAGACGATGCAGCATGCTCAACTCTCCATATATAAGGGGCAACGTGGCGCGCAGTATAACCAGCACGGCAAATGCCTGACAGCGCTGGTTGTTATGACGCACAAGGGGCTAACAGGTTCCCGTAACGCGCTTGTCATGCGCTTCAGGCATAAGACTTTAGTCTTCTCTGCTCGTGAGTGAATCGCCATGTTCGACCTGCGTAGCCTGCTCGCCCCACGCCGCCCGATGCGCTCATTTGCTCTGGTCGACGCCCAGGGCATTTGCGCGGCCCTGCGCCAGTCAACTCAAGCCCCACAAGGTTCTGGCTGGGTTGAGGTGCATACAAGCTGCTTGAGCTGGCTCAATCGCCCGCTGCCAGTCAGTGCCAGAACCGTGCAGGTCACGCCTGACTTATGCACCCAGCAAACGCTGGCGGCCTGACTGGCGAAAGAAGAAAAGTCACGCCAGGCGATCAATTTTCCTGCTTTGCCCTTATAATCGCGCCCCGAATATAAGGACGCCTCCTGTTCGGGCCTTGCCGTAACGCTGATGCACCACTCATCGGCCGCGCCCCAGAGAGTCGCCCACTTCACGCTGCTTCCTAGCTAGCGCTTTTCCCCACAGTGAAACGCCCTGCAGCTTCTGCAAAGGTCGCTTTACGTCGGTGAAAAACCGGCCAAAGCAGACGTGTTTTGAGGTTCACGACTCCAAAAGAGCGTGGAAAAAACGGTTTGGAAAACTTCACAAGAGTGTGGCGAAAATGAACGATCTCGCGGTTGGCATCTGCTCCCAGAAGCCTGCTTCCTTCAACCCTGAACGTCTCACCGACTGCTGATTGCCTGTT
>JAWWDH010000411.1:0-3284 GCA_033720015.1 Pseudomonas sp. | reverse complement strand
GCCATGGCGCGCCAGCGCGGCGCAAAACAGCTCCAGCAACAGGTCGCATTGCGGGCGCTCACCCGAGGCTTCGTCTGGGTAGTCAAGCACCAGCAGGGCGGCATCGGCCGGGCTGCGCAAGACGCTGTCGAGCATGCTGTCGAGGGCTTCACGATCACCCCAGATGGCGGTGGTGAAATCCAGCGGGTTGACGATATTGGCGTAGTTCGGCAGCACCTGTACCAGCTCGCTGCGCTGCTTGTCGTCCAACGGCGGCAGGCTCAGGCCGTTGCGTTCGGCGTAGTCGGCGATCAGCCCGGCATCGCCACCGGAACAGGCCATCGCGGCCAGGCTTGGCCCTGCCGGCAAATGGCCACAGGCCGCTGCTTTAAGGGTTTCAACAAAACTCACCGGGCCGCTGACGCGGATCACCCCAAGGCGATCAAACAGCGCGTCATACAACGCATCGGAGCCGGCCAGGGAGCTAGTGTGGCTGAGGGCTAGCTCGGCACCAATCTGCGACACGCCGGTCTTCAGGGCGATGATCGGAATGCCTTTTACCAGCGCCTTGTGCGCCGCCTGGGCGAAACCCGGGACGTTTTTCAGTCCTTCCAGGTGCAGGCCGATCGCGGTGACGCGCGGCTCGTCGAGCAGCACGTCCATCAACTCGGCGACGCCCATTTGCGCCTGATTACCCACCGAGGCCATATAGGCCACTGGCAGTGAGCGGTCGCTCATCGACAGGTTGTAGGCGAAGTTGCCACTCTGGGTCAGAACCGCGACGCCCTTCTCCACCAACTGGCCGCCATGGGCCACTGGCCACAGCGCCGCGCCGTGCAGGTAGTCGAGCAAGCCGTAGCAGTTTGGCCCGAGCAGGGCCATGTCACCGGCAGCCTCGAGTAACTGGGCTTGCAGCGCTTCACCTTCGGCGCCGGTTTCAGCAAAACCGGAGGCGTAACAGATAGCGCCGCCGGCACCCTTGGCGGCCAGTTCGGCCACGGCCTGTACGGTCAATTCCTTGTTCGTGGCGATAAACACCGCATCCGGGCCACAGGGCAGCTCGGCGATGCTGGCCACACAGGGCACGCCTTCGAGTTCGGCGTGCTGCGGGTTGACCAGCCACAACTCACCGGCATAGCCGCCTTCGGCGCAGCGCTTGAGTGCGCGGGCCATGCTGCGGCCGCCGATAAAGGCTAGATGGCGCGGCGCCAGCAGGCGTTTGAGGTTATCTCTTTGGCTCATGACGACCTCCTTAGCGCAGCAGCGGCCGCAACAGTTCACGGGAAATGATGTGACGCTGAATCTCCGAGGTGCCTTCCCAGACGCGCTCGATCCGCGCATTACGCCAGATGCGCTCCACCGGCCCCTCATCCATCAAACCCATGCCGCCGAAGATCTGTACCGCTTCGTCGGCCACCTTGCCCAGCACTTCACTGGCAAACAGCTTGGCCATGCCGGCGTCGGCATCGGTCATGGTGCCCTGATCCATCTTCCAGGCGACATTTAGTGCCAGTAATTCGGCGGCGCGAATCTGCGTGGCCATATCGGCCAGCTTGAACGACACGCCCTGATAGGTGCCGATCGGCTTGCCGAACTGCTGACGGTCGGCTGCCCATTGCAGCGACAGGTCCATGGCACGCTGGGCCTGGCCAACGCAGTTGGCGGCAACCATTACGCGGCCAGCCGTGAGCCAGGCGTTGGCCACTTCCCAGCCCTTGTCGACTTCACCCAAGACTTTGCTCGCGGGTACGCGGCAGTCATCGAAGAAAATTTCATAGGTGTGATAACCACGGTTACTCACGCACTTTGGCCCACGGCGAATGGTCATGCCGGGGGTGTCGCGGTCGACCAGGAAGGAGGTCACGGCGTTACGCTTCTTGCCGTTCTTCTCGTAGCTGTCGGTGACCGCGAAGACGATCGCATAATCGGCGTGGCCGGCGTGGCTGATGAAGTGCTTGCTGCCATTCAGGAGGAAGTCATCACCGTCGCGCAGCGCACGGGTTTTGATCGCGTTGGCATCAGAGCCGGCACCTGGCTCGGTGAGGGCGAAGCAATCGATCTTCTCGCCGCGCACGGTGGGCAGCAGGTAGTCCTCGATCTGCTGGCCTTTGCACGCCATGAGAATTTTCGATGGCCGTGCAACGAACACATGCAGCGCCCATGAGCATTTCGACAGCTCACGCTCGATCAGCGCCTGGGAGAAATAGTCGAGGCCGCCACCGCCCACTTCTTCGGGCATGTTGAAGGCATACAGGCCGGCCGCGATGGCTTTGTTGCGAATCTCTGCGGCCAGTTCCGGGGAGACGGCATCGGCGCGGTCTACTGCCTCTTCATGGGGCAGCAATTCTTTTTCGACGAAACTGCGCGCGGTGTCGACCAACATTTCGTGTTCATGGCTGAGTTGAAAATTCATCACTATGTCCTGTGCTGTTAGGCGGCGCTTCAGCGGCCAATGAAAAGGGGGGCACGTTTCTCGATGGCGGCGCGCAAGGCTTCATCACCATCTTCACTGCGACCGCAGAGCAGGCCGGCTAGGCGCTCGGCTTCGAGCTGCTCGGGCAGGCTGCGCTGAGCGCCGGCCTCGATCAGGCGTTTGGTCTGGGTGAAGGCGAAGGTCGGCCCGCTGGCCAAACGTGCGGCCAGCTCACCGGCCGCTGCCTGCAACTGCTCATCGGCATACACTTCACCGACCAGGCCAACAGCCAGGGCACGCTCGGCGCCCCACAGTTCGTCGAGGAACAACAGGCGCTTGGCCTGCTCGCTGCCGATCAGCCGTGGCAGGTGCCAGCTGGCACCTGCATCGGGGGAATAGGCCATGCTGGTGTAGCCGGCTTTAAAACGTGCGGACTGCGCGGCCAGGCGGAAATCGCAGCACAGGGTCAGGTCCATACCGGCCCCAACGGCAGTGCCGTTAACGGCGGCAATGGTTGGCTTGGGAAAAGCATGCAGGCGAGTCATCAGGGCATGGGCGGCTTCGGTCCAGCCATAGCTTTCCAGGTCGCCACGCGCCTCGGCCGCTGCCCACTCGGCCAGATCAGCGCCGGCACAGAAGCTTCTGCCGCTGCCGGTCAACAGCAGCACGCGCACGGCGCTGTCAGCGCTGAGCTCATCGAGCAGTGCGTGCAAAGCCTTAAGCGTGGGGATGTCCAACGCATTGCGTTGCTCAGGGCGATTCAAGGTGATGAAGGCGATACCACCTTCCACGTGGGTCAACAGGCTCGATGCAGTACTCATGAAATCCTCGGTTTTTATTCTGGCGAGAAATGCGGAATGGTCTTCCTCTGCGGCCTCAATACTAAACACTT
>JAWWDH010000410.1:0-3286 GCA_033720015.1 Pseudomonas sp. | reverse complement strand
GCTGAACTCCTAGCATTGGTCAAAGCTTTGGAACGATGCACTCAGCCTGCGCCTATCATCCTGCACACCGATAGCGAATACATCGCCAACGCCTGCAATGGGCACTTGGAGGCCTGGAAGGCCAAAGGCTGGAAGAAGTCCGACAGGAAGCCCCCGAAGCACCTCGACCTATGGCAGCGCCTGGATCAACTGCTGCAGGGGGAGGACGTCACTGTCTGCTGGGTAAGGGGGCATAGCGGCACGCTGGGCAACGAGCGGGCCGACGCTCTGGCGACGCTGGGGGCCACCGGGAAGACATACAGCAAGCGGGTCAGAAAGACGTCTGAGGAAGCAGGCTAGCGGGGGAGGTCTTGAAGATGCCTGACGAGGTTGTCAGAATTGAGTCTTAACCGTGACTCAGCGGTGTAGCAGCGGCCTTGATGGCCTGAAAGGTGCGTTCTAGAGGGGTTTGGTAGTAGGCAAGGGGCATTTTGAATCCGCCGCGTCTACCGGTTCCGCCACCGGGGCACAATGGCGGCGGAGTATAGAGATGGTATTTGAGTTGGTCAATGCACTGCGTGTTCAGAATGTGTGATTTCCGGTAAGCTTTGCCGCCCTTCTAGATGACCCCACTCTGACCATGCGTGTTGCCGACTTCAGTTTTGAGCTGCCAGACGCTCTGATTGCCCGCCATCCTCTTGCCGAACGCCGTGCCAGCCGCTTGCTGGTGCTCGATGGGCCAACCGGTGAGCTGGCGCACAAACAGTTCAGTGATCTGCTGGATTATCTGCGCCCCGGCGATTTGATGGTGTTCAACAACACGCGAGTGATTCCGGCGCGGTTGTTCGGTCAGAAGGCTTCCGGCGGTAAGCTGGAAGTGTTGATCGAGCGGGTACTGGACAGCCATCGCGTGCTGGCTCATGTGCGCTCGAGTAAGTCGCCTAAGCCCGGCTCAACCATCCATATTGACGGTGGTGGCGAGGCCGAGATGGTCGCCCGGCACGATGCGTTGTTCGAGTTGCGCTTCAGTGAGGAGGTTCTACCGCTGCTGGAGCGGGTCGGACATATGCCGTTGCCGCCTTATATCGACCGTCCGGATGAGCAGGCCGATCGCGAGCGATATCAGACGGTGTATGCCGACCGTGCCGGTGCCGTGGCTGCGCCGACAGCGGGGCTGCACTTTGATCAGGCGCTGTTGGATGCCATTGCTGCAAAGGGCGTCGAGCGTGCCTTTGTCACCCTGCACGTAGGCGCGGGGACGTTTCAGCCGGTGCGGGTTGAGCGCATCGAAGACCACCATATGCACACTGAGTGGCTGGAGGTCGCTCAGGATGTGGTTGATGCCGTGGCGGCTTGTCGTGCGCGCGGCGGGCGGGTAATCGCCGTCGGCACCACCAGTGTGCGCTCGCTGGAAAGTGCTGCGCGCGATGGCGTGCTCAAGGCCTTCAGTGGTGATACCGATATCTTTATCTACCCAGGCCGGCCGCTGCATGTGGTCGACGCGCTGGTGACCAACTTCCATTTGCCGGAATCGACCCTGCTGATGCTGGTGTCGGCGTTTGCCGGTTACCCGGAAACCATGGCGGCCTATCAGGCGGCGATTGCCGGCAAGTATCGTTTTTTCAGTTACGGTGATGCCATGTTTATCACCCGCAACCCCGCACCGCGCGGGCCAGAGGAACAGTTATGACGCGCACGTGCCGCATGTCTTTCGAATTATTGGCGACCGAGGGCAAGGCGCGCCGTGGTCGGCTGACCTTCCCGCGTGGCGTGGTGGAAACCCCGGCGTTTATGCCGGTGGGTACCTATGGCACGGTCAAGGGCATGATGCCGGACGATGTCGAGGCGATTGGTGCGCAGATTATTCTCGGCAACACCTTTCACCTGTGGCTGCGTCCCGGCACCGAGGTGATCAAGAAGCACGGTGACTTGCACGACTTTATGCAGTGGCAGGGGCCGATCCTTACCGACTCCGGCGGTTTTCAGGTGTTTAGCCTGGGTGCGATGCGCAAGATCAAGGAAGAGGGTGTGTACTTCGCCTCGCCTGTCGACGGCGCCAAGGTGTTTATGGGGCCGGAAGAGTCGATGCAGGTGCAGCGCGACCTGGGCTCCGACATCGTGATGATTTTCGATGAGTGCACACCGTATCCGGCCGAGTTTGACGTGGCCAAAAAGTCGATGGAGTTGTCCTTGCGTTGGGCCAAGCGCTCGAAAGAGGCCCATGGCGAGAATACCGCGGCGCTGTTTGGCATCGTTCAGGGCGGCATGCATGAGGAGCTGCGCAAGGTTTCCCTGGAAGGCCTGGAGCAGATCGGCTTTGACGGTTATGCGATTGGCGGATTGTCAGTCGGTGAGCCGAAAGAAGAAATGATCAAGGTGCTCGACTACCTGCCCGCGCAATTGCCGGCCGATAAGCCACGCTATCTGATGGGCGTCGGCAAGCCGGAGGATCTGGTCGAAGGTGTGCGCCGTGGTGTGGATATGTTCGACTGCGTGATGCCGACTCGTAATGCGCGCAACGGTCATCTGTTTATCGACACCGGTGTGCTGAAAATCCGCAATGCCTTCCATAAACAGGACAATTCGCCGTTGGATCCGAGCTGCGATTGTTACACCTGTAAACACTTCTCCCGCGCCTATCTGCATCACTTGGATAAATGCGGCGAAATGCTCGGTAGCATGCTCAATACAATCCATAACTTGCGGCATTATCAGGTGCTTATGGCTGGTTTGCGCGAGGCTATTCAACAGGGTACATTGGCCGCCTTTGTCGATGCCTTCTATGCCAAGCGCGGGCTGCCAACGCCGCCTCTGGACTGATTTCCCAACCTTATAAAAACCTTTTAACAGGAGTGTTATATGAGCTTTTTTATCCCCGCTGCGTTCGCTGAAGGTGCCGTTCCGGCTGCCGGTCCTGCTGGTAGTGGTTTTGAGTGGGTATTTCTGGTCGGCTTTCTGGTCATCTTCTATCTGATGATCTGGCGTCCACAGGCCAAGCGTGCGAAAGAGCACAAGGGTCTGATTGGTGGCCTGCAGAAAGGTGATGAAGTGGTAACCAGCGGCGGTATCGCTGGCAAGGTGTCGAAGGTTTCCGATGACTTCGTGGTAATCGAAGTGTCCGACACCGTCGAGCTGAAGATTCAGAAAGTGGCGATTGCCGCCTCGCTGCCTAAAGGCACGCTGAAAGCGATCTAAGCCACACACCTTTACCATTCGACGGGGCGCTTAATGCGCCCCGCGTCATAACGGGCGGCGTCATGCTCAACAAATTTCCCCTCTGGAAGTACCTGCTGATTCTGGCTGTGCT
>JAWWDH010000409.1:0-3289 GCA_033720015.1 Pseudomonas sp. | reverse complement strand
GGGGCAAGCTCGCCCGCACCAGTCGCTGCGCGGTGTACGCTTGCGCGTCGACAATCTGACCATCGGCCTGCAGATCATCAAAATGCAGCTCACCCCGATAATCCGCCGCCTGCCCGGTAAACAGCCCCACTTTCAGCCCGATCAGGGTCAACGTCAGCTCGGCACGCACCGCGACGCCTAGCGCCTGACCGGTATCGGCACAAAGCCCGGAAGGGATGTCCACCGCCAGCACCGGCAAGCCACTGCCATTCAGCAGGCGGATAGCCTGGGCATAGGGCTCACGCACCGCGCCCTGCAAGCCGGTGCCGAGCAAGGCATCCAGGACCACACCGCGCAACTCGGCACACTCTGTCCAAGACTGTACTGGCACGCCAGCCGCAATCGCCTGATCGCGCGCCAATCCGGCATCCCCCTGCAACTGGGCGCCCTCCCCGACCGCCAACACTTGCACCTGCCAACCCGCACGCAACGCCAGGGCCGCAACCAGGTAACCATCACCGGCATTGTTACCGCGCCCGGTCAGCACGGTCAGCGCGCCTGCGTCCGGCCAACGGCGGCGCAGCGCACGCCAGATGGCGCGGGCTGCGCGACTCATCAGCTCGAAGCCCGGCGTGCCGGCAGCGATCAGCCGCGCATCCAGCTCGCGCATTTGCGCTGCGCTGTAAAGTGGCTGAGGAAGATTGTCAGGAGAATGCGGCATGCGTGGGCTCCGATGTCTGGCAGAATTATACGCACCTCCGCTCCGGTTACTCGCCTTCATATGAACAGCGCTGCCCTCGACCTAGCCGCCCTTGCCCAATCGATCAAAGACTGGGGCCGCGAACTGGGCTTCCAACAGGTCGGGATTGCCGACGTACAACTGGGCGAACACGAAGCGCACCTGCAGCGCTGGCTGGACGCCGGCTACCAGGGCGAGATGGATTACATGGCCGCCCACGGCAGCAAGCGCTCACACCCGGATGAACTGGTGCCCGGCACCCTGCGCGTGGTCTCACTGCGCATGGATTACCTGCCCGCCGACACGCAGATGGCCAAGCGCCTGGGCCAGCCGGAAACAGCCTATGTCTCGCGCTATGCTCTGGGCCGCGATTACCACAAGTTGATTCGCAAACGCCTACAGCAATTAGCTGAGCGCATTCAGCAACAAATCGGCCCCTTTGGTTTCCGCGCCTTCGTCGACAGCGCCCCGGTGCTGGAAAAAGCCATCGCCGAGCAGGCCGGACTTGGCTGGATAGGTAAAAACACCCTGGTGCTCAACCGCAAGGCCGGAAGTTACTTCTTCCTTGGCGAGCTGTTTGTCGACCTACCGCTACCGGTGGATGAGCCGCACAGCAGCGAACACTGCGGCCGCTGCACTGCCTGCATGGATATCTGCCCAACGGAGGCCTTAGTCGGCCCTTATGTGCTGGATGCACGGCGCTGTATTTCCTACCTGACCATCGAACTCAAAGGCGCCATCCCAGTGGAGCTACGCGCGCCGATCGGCAACCGGGTGTTCGGCTGCGATGACTGCCAGCTGGTCTGCCCGTGGAACCGCTTCGCCAAGCCCACCGAGCAAAGCGACTTCCAGCCACGTCACAACCTGGACAATGCCGAGCTGGCCGAGCTGTTCCGCTGGAGCGAGGACGAGTTTCTCAGCCGCACCGAAGGCTCGCCCTTACGCCGCGCCGGTTACGAACGCTGGCTGCGCAACCTAGCGGTTGGCCTAGGCAACGCCCCCTCGAGCATTCCAGTACTGGAGGCGCTCAAGGCGCGCCGGGAACACCCTTCGGCGCTGGTGCGCGAGCATGTCGAATGGGCACTGGCGCAACACGGCCTATAGGCCGAGCAACTGCCAGACAAACAAAAGCCCGCCGAAGCGGGCTTTTGAGGATGTCACACCTTCAGCAAGTGCTGACGGTAATGCTGCAGCTCAGCGATGGACTCGCGAATATCGTCCAGCGCTTTATGCGTGCCCTGTTTGTGGAACGACTCCTTGACCTGCGGTGCCCACAAGCCCGCGAGGATTTTCAGGGTCGAGACATCCAGCGCGCGGTAGTGGAAATAGGCGTCCAGATTCTGCATGTACTTGCACAGGAAGCGCCGATCCTGGCCGACACTGTTGCCGCAAATCGGCGACTTACCCTTCGGCACCCACTGCTCGAGGAAGGCGATGGTCATGGCCTCGGCCTCGGCAGGGCCGATCTTGCTCTCGCGCACCCGCTGCGTCAGCCCGCTGCCGCCGTGAGTGCGGGTATTCCACTCATCCATGCCGGCCAGCAGCTCATCACTCTGGTGCACGGCGATCACCGGACCTTCAGCGAGGATATTCAGGTTACTGTCGGTCACAATAGTGGCCATCTCGATGATGACGTCTGTTTCGGGTTCCAGACCAGTCATTTCCAGGTCGATCCAGATTAGATTCTGCGGGTTCTGCATGCGGGGATCCTCGGCTAAGGCCGACAGTTTAACAGGCCGCCGAAAAACTACTGCGCTCGGCTATGCGGCGTTGAGCTCGGCCTAGCCGTCGCTCGCTACATTTTTCAACAACCTGTACGAATAAATCAGCCGCGCATGCGCCACAGCAGCAGGCGTGACTTGCGCCAGTCATGCAAGTCGATCTGCTGATCGGCCGGCTGACCGGGTATCTCGAAGGTATTGCTGATCAGCAGACTGCCAACCGGCATTTGCGCACACGCCTTAGTCCACAGTTCAGGCATGGGGGCAGGCGAGAGGAAACAATAAACCACATCGAAGCCTGACAAATCCGTGCGCCAGAGGTTTTCATAGCGGATCTGGCAGTTGCTCCGGCCCAAGGCTCGCAACCAAGCCAGCGCAAAAGACAACGGCGCGGTTTCCACCCCGACAAACTGTGCCTGCGGGAACTCTCGCGCCAGGCTTAACAGGGCCCCCGCCGGACCGCAGCCCAGGTCGATAAAGCGAAAACGCGTCGGCTGTAGCTGTAGCAGCGCTAGCAACTCTTTACGCGCGCCACCACCGGTCAGATACAACGGCACCTGCTCGCCAAAACTGTTCCAGTTGAGCAACAGCAGCAGCACAAAACCGCCGAGAAACACCCAGGACGGCAGCGGCGCACCGCTGGCCAGCAACAATGCTGGGACGAACAACAGATTCAACCCGCACCACCAGCGCGACAAGCCGAGGTAACGGGCTAACCCGGCAGCCAGCAAGCCTTGCGTCAGGCCGACCGCCAGCCAGGTTGGCCGCCAGGGTGCCACCTGCGCCGCTAGATAGAGCGCCAAGCCAACCAGCAGTGTCGCGCCCAGTTGCGCACACAGCGCCAGCAACG
>JAWWDH010000408.1:0-3297 GCA_033720015.1 Pseudomonas sp. | reverse complement strand
GCCTACCGGGAAAGCCGCTGCACGCATGGCCGAAGCGATCCGCAATGCCAAGGCCGAATTACCCGTCAGCGAAGCGGTCAAGGCGGCGCTGCCGGATGAAGCGCGCACTTTGCACCGTTTGCTTGGCAGCCGTGGCGACAGCCCGCAGGTGCGTCATCACGCAGCGAACCCGCTGGCGCTGGATGTGCTGGTGGTGGACGAAGCCTCGATGGTCGACCTGGCGCTGATGGCCAAACTGCTCGACGCGTTGCCACCGATTGCACGGCTGATTTTGCTCGGCGACAAAGACCAGCTGTGCGCTGTGGAGGCCGGTGCGGTATTCGCCGAGCTGTGCGAGGGGCGCGGCTTTGATGCCCAGGCTGCAAGTGATCTGCAACGCATCACCGGTCAGCCGGTTCCGGTGTCTGAGCCTGGCTCGCGACTGGGCGATGCCGTGGTGTTACTGACCCATAGCCATCGCTTTGCCGGCGACAGCGGTATCGGTGAACTGGCGCGGCGCATCAATGGCGGCGATGTCAGCGGCACGCTCCATTTGCTCAAGGAAGGCCGTAGCGATCTGGCCTGGAACGCCGAGCCGACGCCGGCTGATCTGCTGGAACGCTTGGATAAAGGCTATGCGCCCTATATCACCGCCGCCAAAAGTGCGGATGCCGCCGCTGCGTTCGCCGCTTTTAATGCCTTTCGCGCGCTCTGCGCCCAACGTGAAGGAGTCTGGGGTGTGGCGGGGATCAACGAAGCGCTGGAGGCGCGGATCAAGCGCCGCAGTCAGGTGCCGAGCCGCGAGCGTTGGTACGTTGGCCGGCCGGTCATGGTGCGGCAGAACGATTACGCCCTAGGCTTGTTCAATGGCGATATCGGCATCTGCCTGCACACCGAGTACGGCCTGCGCGTGTTCTTTGAAGGCGAGGACGGCTTTCGCCCCTTCGCCCCGGCGCGCCTGCCCAGCCACGACAGTGCCTTCGCCATGACTGTGCACAAGAGTCAGGGTTCTGAATTTGCCGAGGTGCTGCTGGTGCTGCCCGAACAACCCAGCCCGTTGCTAAGTCGCAGCCTGTTCTACACCGGCATCACCCGCGCCAAGCAGAAAGTGGAAATATGGGGCCTGCCGCCACGCCTGGCTGAGGCTGTGGTGATGCGTGCCGAACGGGCGGCCGGACTGGCACAACGGCTGGCCATCGCGGCGATGCCCGAGCCCAGCAACAATCATGGTACGGTGCAGTTAGGTTTGTTCGGCTAGTCCGCACAGGCCGCCGCCTATACTTAACTACCGTCCAGCGGAGTTTTAGCGTACGTCACAGAATGTGGCGCCAAGGTTAAGAGCTGATGTTTGCACGACTATTTACCTGCTTAATGCTTAGCCTGCTGTGTAGCTTCAGCGCTGCAAGTGAGCATCTGCGCCTGGTTACCGGTGACGACTACGCCCCCTTTACCGGCAAGACGTTACCCGCCGGCGGCATGCTCACTCAGGTTGTACATGCGGTGCTGGCGCAAAGTAATACTGACAGCACGCTGGACTGGGAGCCTTGGAATCGTGGCTACTTGGAAACCTTGCGTGGCGAATACGACGCTACCTTTCCCTATGTGCCTACGCCTCAGCGAGAGCAGGCGTATCGCTATTCGGCAGCGTTGCTGGAGGTTGAGCAGCATATTTTTAGCCGCGCTGATGACCCCGTAGAAACAACAGACCCAGCGCTGTTGCAAGGGCGCACGGTCTGCATGCCGCTGGGCTGGCAGCCACCAGTCAAGATTCAGGAATTATTGGATCAGGGCATATTGAGTCGCCATTCGCCGATTGGCATCAAAGAGTGCGCGCGGCTGGTGTTGATTGGGCGTGATGACTTCTTTGTCTCTGATCGACGCCTTGGCGATACGGCACTGCAACTGATTGGCGCTATTGACGGTCAGTTACGTCGCTCGACTGAAATGATCAGCTCCAGCTCCCTGCACCTGATCGTGCCGCATAATCACCCGCGTGGCGCATTGATCATCGCGGCGTTCGATGCCGGGCTGGATCGCCTCAAAGTCAGTGGCGCTTATCAGCAGATCATTGAGGGCTATATACAGTCCCGCTCGCTGATGCTGAGCACTCAGTAGCCCAAGGCTTGCCGTCCCTGGCAGGCCGTCGCTGCGCGACGTTAAAAATGATGCCCGGTCATTTTTTCAGCTTGGGATTGGGGAAAAATTGCACCGTTTGTACCTTGGGGTTGGCGACTTTTGGCTTGAGTGCGCTGATATTGACCCGGGTAGGAATCTCTTTGGGCACCGAGTTGCCGCGCTCATCCAGGGTGTCGGCGTAGCCACAGGCCACGCATTCACGGTGCGGCACGTCATCGACACTCCACATCTGGATCTTGTCCATTTCGCTGCACGCCGGGCACACGGCCCCGGCGATAAAGCGTTTTGCGGTGATGTTTACTGGTGTATCGCTCATGCGGCCTCCTGGCTCAGGCCGAGGTGGCGCAGCAGGGCGTCGATGGACGGCTCGCGGCCGCGGAAGTCGACAAACAGCACCATCGGCGCCTGCGAGCCACCGCGTGCCAGAATCGCCTCACGGAAGGCGCGGCCGGTGGCGCTGTTGAATACGCCTTCCTCTTCAAATTTAGAGAAGGCATCGGCCGACAACACTTCCGCCCACTTGTAGCTGTAATAACCGGCCGCGTAACCACCGGCGAAGATGTGCGCGAAGCTGTTGGGGAAGCGGTTGTAGGCCGGCGGACGCAGTACCGATACCTCGTCACGAATCCCTTCCAACACCTGCAGCACGCTGCGGCCATCGCCGTGGGTAGCGTGCAGTTCGAAGTCGAACAGGCTGAACTCGATCTGCCGCACCATCATCAAGCCGGACTGGAAGTTTTTCGCCGCCAGCATCTTGTCCAGCAAGTCCTTGGGCAGCGGCTCGCCGCTTTCATAATGACCAGAGATCAGCGCCAGGCCTTCCGGCTCCCAGCACCAGTTCTCCATAAACTGGCTCGGCAGCTCGACCGCATCCCAGGCCACGCCATTGATGCCCGACGCGCCGGCATGTTCGACGCGGGTCAGCAGGTGATGCAGGCCGTGGCCGAACTCGTGGAACAGGGTGGTGACTTCATCGTGGGTCAGCAGCGCCGGCTTGCCGCCGACCGCCGGGGTGAAGTTGCAGACCAGGTTGGCCACCGGGCTGATCAGTTCACCCGCTGCATTGCGGCGCTTGTCGCGGGCGCCATCCATCCAGGCACCGCCACGCTTGTTGGCGCGGGCGTAGAGGTCGAAGAAGAAGCGCCCGACGTGTTGGCCGTTTTCCGTGATCTCGAACAGGCG
>JAWWDH010000407.1:0-3302 GCA_033720015.1 Pseudomonas sp. | reverse complement strand
TATCAGAAAGAATGCGCAAATTACCCCGCTGAAGATCCTGTGCCGCTACTTTGAACACGGTATAACCATCCTGGCGGTGAATCATCACCAGGGTCTTTTCATCCGCAGAGAGTTTCGGGTTGGCGTTGTAGTTACCAACGAAGGTCACACGCTCAACCGCACCACTGGCGATGTTGGTTTTGTAGATTTGTGGCTTACCCGAACGATCCGAGGTGAAGTAGATGGTCTGGCCATCTTTACCCCAGAAGGGTTCGGTATCAATCGAGCCCTGATTGGTCACGCGACGCAGTTGCCGCGAGCCCATGTCCATCACATAGATTTCCGGGTTGCCATCACGCGACAGCACGAAGGCCAGGCGACTGCCGTCCGGCGACCAGGCCGGCGCGCCATTCAGACCTTCGAAATTGGTGATCTGCTCACGCCGGCCGGTATCGATGTGCTGTACGAAGATACGCGGACGCTTCTGCTCGAATGACACATAGGCGATGCGCCGGCCATCAGGAGCAAACGACGGCGACAGAATTGGCTCACGCGATTGCAGCAGGGTCACTGCACGAGCGCCGTCGTAATCGGAGCGCTGCAAGGTATAGCGCGTATTGTTTACCGAGAAGCGCTCGGCGGTGACATAGAGCATGCGCGTGGAAAACGCGCCCTTGGTTCCAGTGAGCTTCTCGAACGACTGATCGGCAATATGATGGGCCATGTCGCGCAGTTGATCGACTCCCCCACCCACGCTACCCGTCATCACCTGCTGTTCGGTGGCCACGTTGAACAACGCGTACTGAACCTGCAAACGGCCGCCACTGGGAACCATACTGCCAACCAGGACATATTGGGCGCCAAGAGCCTTCCAATCGCGATAGATGAGTTCACTGGCCTGAGTCGGCAGGCTGATCATGTTCTGCTTCGGGATCGGCTCGAAAACCCCCGTATTGCGCAGATCCTTGCCAATAATGTCGGCCATATCCTCTGGCAGCACGCTACCGCCCTGCCAACCAAACGGCACCACGGCAATCGGTGTCGCACGATCACTACCGCTACTGATCACCAGGGGGTCAGCCGCCTGAACATTGCCGACCAACATGGCCAGCCCCACCAGGACAATACGCATCAGGGTATTCACTGAGTTCAATTCTCCGGTTTGAATAAGACAGCGCGCTGCCTATATAAGCGATCAAAGGTAGCGCGATCCAATTGTTGCATTTCCGCGATACGCCCAACGTTGCGCACCGCTTGTACCGCCGAACTATCGAAAGCCGCATCACCACTGGAGCGGGTGACACTGGCATTGGTAATGGTGCCATCGGGCAACATCTGAATCAGTAACGCAACGCTCATCCCGCTACGGGCCGACATAGGTCTTTGCCAGCTTTCGGTGATCAGCTTAATGATCAAGTCATCAAGATTACCGGCCACCTGATCACCCAAGGTTTCGGCTAACGCCTGCTGATGACCGACTTCGTCAGACAGCAGCTCGGCCAATGCAGCAGCCTTCTTATCCTCAGCCGCTTTGCGGCTGGCCTCTTGAGCAGCTTTTTTCTTGGCATCATCGGCGGCTTTTTTCTTAGCAGCCTCAGCAGCGGCCTTTTTCTTGGCCTCTTCTGCTGCCTTCTTCTTGGCCTCTTCCGCCGCCTTTTTCTTGGCATCTTCGGCGGCTTTCTTCTTCGCCGCTTCGTCCGCCGCTTGTTTCTTGGCGATATCGGCCTTCTTCTTTTGCTCGGCGGCTTTCTTCGCCGCCTCAGCTTGTTTTTCCGCAGCGTCGGCCTTCGCCGCATCCGCTTTTTTAGCCGCTTCGGCCTTTCGAACCTCATCGGCTTTCTTTTGTTCCGCAGCCTTCGCCGCTGCCTGCTTCTGCTGCTCGGCTTTTTTCTGTTCCAGCTGTTCGGTTTCGTACTGCGGCGCAGCGGTTTTCTTCGCCTCGCCAGCAATTTTCTGGTTGGTCTGAGTGGTCGCCTGGCTTTGCGACTTCAATTGATACAAGGTTGCCTGCACGACGGGCCTTGCCGGCGGTAAATCCGGGGCAAAGGCAAAACTGACGAACAGCATCGCAAACATCAGGGTGTGCAGCGCCACCGCCCACACCACCGGCCAGAACAGGCTTTCCGAAGAAGAGCGCTCACGCTGTTGCATCAGGGCGCCTCGGTAATCAGCCCGACGTTACCCACGTCAGCCTGCTGCAAGCCACTCATGGCTAACATCACCGTACCGTAATCGACCGCCCTGTCTCCACGCACGAACACTTGTACTTGCTTACCCTGGCGACGGCTCTCAGCCAGGATGCCGGTCACCGCACGCGTCATCTCATCCAGAGTCATGGCCTGATCCTGCACGGTATCGACATCGACCTCGGTGCCCATGTTCCAGTAATAGGATTTGTCGGCCTTGATCGAAATGGTCAGTACCTGGGCGTTATTGTCTTGTGGCAGCACTTCGCTGCTGACTTTCGGCAGGTCGACCTTGACCCCCTGATTGAGCATTGGCGCGGTCACCATAAAGATCACCAGCAGCACCAACATCACATCGATGTAGGGCACCACGTTCATCTCGGCGACGGGCTTGCGTCTGTTGCGAATTCTGGCCATGGCTTGAAAACCTGTATTGAGAATGCCTAAGGCTTAGTCGTCGCGGGTGTGCACTTTACGGTGCAGGATCGCCTGGAACTCATCGGCGAAGGTGTAGTAGCGGCCGATCAGCATCTCG
This sequence comes from Pseudomonas sp., assembly GCA_033720015.1. Classification (GTDB taxonomy): domain Bacteria; phylum Pseudomonadota; class Gammaproteobacteria; order Pseudomonadales; family Pseudomonadaceae; genus Aquipseudomonas. The sequence continues at coordinate 602 of JAWWDH010000407.1, read as the reverse complement.
CCACGGGAGGAGAAGCGGTTGTAGGCGATCACCGCTGGAATGGCTGCGAACAGGCCGATAGCGGTAGCGATCAGGGCCTCGGCGATACCCGGCGCCACGGTGGCCAGGGTCGCTTGCTGCACCTGGGCCAAGCCACGGAAGGAGTTCATGATGCCCCACACGGTACCGAACAGACCAATGTAGGGGCTGGTGGAGCCGACTGTGGCGAGAAACGGCAGGCTTTGCTCGAGCTTCTCCTCTTCACGCGAGATGGCTACGCGCATGCCACGGGCCACGCCGTCCATCACCGCATCTGGATCGACACCTTGTTGCTGACGCAAGCGGGAGAATTCCTTGAAGCCGGCGCGGAAGATCTGCTCCAGACCAGAGTCCGGATCCGGATTGCTACCCGCCTGACGATATAACTTGGACAGGTCGATACCGGACCAGAAACGCTCCTCGAAGTTATCCAGGGCGCGCTTGGCGGCGCGCAGCAGTGTGCTGCGCTGGAAGATCATGACCCATGAAGTGACCGAAGCGGCCACCAGCGTCAGCATCACCAGCTGCACCACCAGGCTGGTGTTGCTAATCAAACTCCACATCGACATGTGGTCAACGGCGTT
>JAWWDH010000406.1:0-3310 GCA_033720015.1 Pseudomonas sp. | reverse complement strand
GCGCCGCCCTGCTGCGCCACTCCTGGCCGGGCAACGTACGTGAACTGCAGAACGCCGCTGAGCGTTTCGCGCTCGGTCTGGAGCTGGACCTCGACCTGCAGCCGCAGATTGTCACGCCTAACGACGAGCACACTGGCAGTGGCCTGAGCGCTCAGGTTGAAGCCTTCGAGCGCAGCCTGATCAGGGCCGAACTAAGCCGTTCGCACAGCTCGCTACGCAGCCTCGCCGAGGCCCTCGGCGTGCCGCGCAAAACCCTGCACGACAAACTGCGTAAACACGGGCTGAGCTTTGCCGATACTGGCGGAAGCTCGCCAGACAAACTTGGCTAACTGGCGGATTACCGCCACTTATCACCAATACAGCCTCTTAACAGAGCGCCCTCAACCCTGATGCAGCCGTCCGCCAAGCCTTGCGGGCGCTGCGCTGCATCAGCTTTGCGGCCTTCATTCAAGCGCCTGGCATGGCGGTTGCTCTAGCTTGTTGCCGGCGACTCACAGACGCACAAATCTAGGCCAACGCTGCCCAGCGCCCGTCATTTTCTGACAGGCCGCCTAGACTTGAGCATGTTCGCCCGACTTGCAGCGCTACGGCGCATCACGTGACACAAAAACAAGAGGAAAGACTCCATGTTCAAACTGACGGCCAAGGCGCTGGCTTGCGCCCTGTCGCTGAGCATCGCCGGTATGGCCCAAGCGGCTGACCCGATCGTGATCAAGTTCTCCCACGTGGTCGCCGACCACACCCCTAAAGGCCAGGGTGCTGCGCTGTTCAAGAAGCTCGCCGAAGAGCGTCTGGGCGACAAGGTCAAGGTCGAGGTTTACCCGAACTCCTCACTGTTCGGCGACGGCAAAGAGATGGAAGCCCTGCTGCTCGGTGACGTACAGCTGATCGCCCCATCGCTGGCCAAGTTCGAGCAGTACACCAAGCAAATCCAGGTCTTCGACCTGCCGTTCCTGTTCCAGGACATGGCCGCCGTCGACCGTTTCCAGCTGAGCCCGGAAGGTCAGGCGCTGCTGAAATCCATGGAAGAAAAGAACATCACCGGTCTGGCCTACTGGCACAACGGCCTCAAGCAGCTGTCCGCCAACAAGGCGCTGCATGAGCCGAAAGATGCCCGCGGCCTGAAGTTCCGTGTACAGGCCTCTGCCGTACTCGAAGAGCAGTTCAAAGCCGTACGCGCCAACCCGCGCAAAATGAGCTTTGCCGAGGTTTACCAAGGCCTGCAGACTGGCGTGGTAAACGGTGCCGAGAACCCCTACTCGAACATCTACAGCCAGAAAATGCATGAAGTGCAGAAGTTCATCACCGAATCCAACCACGGTGTTCTGGACTACATGCTGATCACCAACACCACGTTCTGGAACGGCCTGCCTGCCGATGTACGCAGCGAGCTGGACAAGATCATCGTCGAAGTGACCGCTGAAGTGAACAAGCAGGCTGGCGCCCTCAACGACGGCGACAAGCAGCGCATCCTTGACGCCAAGACCACCGAGATCATCAGCCTGACGCCTGAGCAGCGTGCTGAGTGGCGCGCAGCCATGAAGCCGGTGTGGAGCAAGTTCGAAGCAGAAATCGGCGCAGACCTGATCAAAGCGGCCGACGCGGCCAACCAGTAAGGCTGCACGGGTCGCCCTGCGGCCCGCACCTACCTTGACTGAGCACCCGGGCCATCCCGCCCGGGTGTACCGCCCACACCCTGGAGACTCAAATGATGAACGCCTTGCGGCGCGTCTGGGACCACTTCGAGGAAGGTTTTATCGCCTTTCTGCTGGCCGCCATGACGCTGGTGACCTTCGTCTACGTGATCCTCAATAACCTCTACACGCTGTTCTACAACCTGGCCGATCGCTGGGAAGGCAGCAGTGAGTTGTTCTTCGCCATTGGCGACAGCATTCTCGGCATGGCCCAGTCGATGACCTGGAGCATTGCCCTGACCAAGGCGTTATTCGCCTGGTTGATCTTCTTCGGCCTGGCCTACGGTGTGCGCACCGCCGGGCATATCGGCGTCGATGCGCTGGTAAAACTGGCCAGCAAACCGATCCAGCGGGTGATCGGCGTGATCGCCTGCCTGGCTTGCCTGGGTTATGCCGGACTGATTGCCGTGGCCAGCTTCGACTGGGTACACACCCTGTTTACCGCCGGCATCGGCGCGGAAGACCTCGGCCACTACGGCATCATGCAGTGGCATATCACCGCGATCGTACCGTTCGGCTACGCCATGGTTTTTATCCGTTTTCTGGAAATTTTCGTACGCATTCTGCGCAATGAGCAGACCGGTCTGGGCCTGGCTGATGAGGCCGCCGACGCGCTGAAAATCAACGAACACGGGGAGCACAAGTAATGACCATTCTGTTCCTCTTCCTCCTGCTGTTTTTGCTGATGTTTATCGGCGTGCCGATTGCCGCTTCGCTGGGCCTGGCCGGCTCGGTGACGATCATGCTGTTCAGCCCGGACTCAGTGCGCTCGCTGGCGATCAAGCTGTTTGAAACCTCCGAGCACTACACCCTGCTGGCGATTCCGTTCTTCCTGCTGTCCGGTGCGTTTATGACCACCGGCGGTGTGGCCCAGCGCTTGATCGACTTTGCCAACGCCTGCGTCGGGCATATCCGTGGCGGTTTGGCGATTTCCGCGGTAATGGCCTGCATGCTGTTTGCCGCGCTATCGGGTTCGTCGCCCGCTACCGTGGCGGCGGTGGGCTCGATTGCCATCGCCGGCATGGTGCGCTCGGGTTACCCGCAGGCCTTCGGCGCTGGCATCGTCTGTAACGCCGGCACCTGGGGTATTTTGATTCCGCCGTCGATCGTCATGGTGGTATACGCCGCCGCGACCGAGCAGTCGGTAGGCAAGCTGTTTATGGCCGGTGTCGTACCAGGCCTGCTGCTGGGTGTGGCGCTGATGGTGGCGATCTATATCGTCGCGCGGAAGATGAACCTGCCCGCCATGCCACGCGCCAGCCTGCGCCAGTTGCTGACCACTGCACGCAAGGCGATCTGGGGCCTGCTGTTGATGGTGATCATCCTTGGCGGCATCTACTCCGGCATGTTCACCCCAACCGAAGCAGCCGCTGTGGCGGCGGTTTACGCGGGCTTCGTGGCACTGTTTGTATACAAGGACCTGAGTTTCCGCGAGTGCCCTAAGGTGCTATTGGACTCCGGCAAGTTGACCATCATGCTGATGTTCATCATTGCCAACGCCATGCTCTTCGCCCACGTCCTCACCACTGAGCAAATCCCTCAGACCATCACCGCCTGGGTGATCGAGATGGGCTTGCAGCCGTGGCAATTCCTGCTGGTGGTGAACATCGTGCTGC
>JAWWDH010000405.1:0-3323 GCA_033720015.1 Pseudomonas sp. | reverse complement strand
GGTGATCATCCTGACCAACCTGATTCTGCTGCCAGTGATGATTTCCTATATTGGCATCAGCAAGAAGGCAGTGAGGATCAGCCGTGAGGACGCGGTCAAGGAGCATCCGTTCTGGCGTTTTCTTTCCAAGTGTGCGCACCCGATGGTGGCGCCGATTTCCGTGGTGGTTGCTGTCGTCGCCTTGTCTGGCGGCGTGTGGTACGGGCAGAACCTGAAGATCGGTGACCTCGATCAAGGCGCGCCTGAGCTGCATCCGGACTCGCGCTACAACCTGGATAATGATTTCGTCATCCGCAACTACTCCACCAGCTCCGATGTGCTGGTGATCATGGTCAAGACGGCATCTGAAGGTTGTTCGACCTATCAGACACTGTCGGCCATGGACGAGTTGATGTGGAAGATGGAGAACACCGAAGGCGTGCAGTCGGCCATCTCCATGGTCACCGTGTCGCGTCAAGTGATCAAAGGCATGAACGAGGGCAACCTGAAATGGGAAACCCTGTCGCGCAATCAGGACATGCTGAACAACTCGATTGCCCGGGCCGATGGCCTGTACAACAGTGATTGTTCGGTGGCCCCGGTGTTGGTGTTCCTCACTGATCACAAGGCAGAAACCCTGACACGTGCGGTTCAAGTCGCCGAAGACTTTGCCAAGGAGAACAACAAGGAAGGTCTTGAATTCGTCCTGGCAGCGGGTAACGCAGGTATCGAGGCGGCCACCAACGAGGTGATCGCAGCATCGGAAACCACCATGCTGATCGCGGTGTATGCGGCCGTGAGCATCATGTGCCTGCTGACCTTCCGTTCCGTGGCGGCCACCCTTTGTGTGATCCTGCCGCTGGTACTGACTTCGGTACTGGGTAACGCGTTGATGGCCTATATGGGCATCGGTGTGAAGGTGGCGACTCTGCCAGTCATCGCCTTGGGTGTTGGTATTGGTGTCGACTACGGCATTTATATCTACAGCCGCCTGGAGACCTACTTGCGTCAAGGCTTGTCGCTGCAGGACGCTTACTACGAAACGCTCAAGTCGACGGGTAAAGCGGTGCTGTTCACCGGCGTCTGCCTGGCGATCGGCGTGGCCACCTGGATCTTCTCGACGATCAAGTTCCAGGCCGATATGGGCTTGATGCTGACCTTTATGTTCCTCTGGAACATGATCGGCGCGATCTGGCTGCTGCCTGCCCTGGCACGCTTCCTGATCAATCCGGAGAAGCTGCGCAACAAGGCCTAAGCCTGATACGTGGCAACACTAAAAACCGCGGTCCTTGGGTCGCGGTTTTTTGTTGCGTGTCTATCCGCTAGGGGTGAGCCTTGCGGCCGCTAGGCGGTACCTAGGGCGGAGGAGTCTGTAGGGCGAGGCGTATAGGCTGAGTTATGTGCTGATGTGCAGTCAGTCGCGCCATAACCCAGCCAGCGCTGGCGGGCGCGAATCGCGCTTGGCGGGTTTATGTAGGCCCGCCGTTTTGAAGGCCTGACGTCTGCCACTCACCCGCTCTACAAGAAGCTTGCGGCTGATCACTTCGGCTTATGGGCTGACCTTGCGATGCTGCCGGTTAGCGGGGATACAACGGAGGCAGTGTGCTCGTATCCGGGTTGGCGTGGCTTTCCAGGTCTTCAGTGGCGGGCAGGCTGCGGATTGCCAGCCATAGATTACGACCCTGCCAATGCTGGCCGCTTTCGCTGTAGAGCGCGCCATTCAGACCGTCAAGGGCGTCTGACAGCGGGGTAAAGCGCGCCGCCATATCAGCCAGGGTTTCCGGTTGTTGGCGCGCCCAGGCATCGAGCGCATGGCGGGTGGCTTGCGAGTCGTTTGCCAGGCAGGTGCGCTTGAGGTCATCGAGCAGGTTGCGCGGGCTCGGGCCTGTTTGCTGGCTGGGCAGTACAGCAGGCTGACGGCGGGCGCGCCACCACAGCGTAAAGCCGAGCAGGGTGGTCAGAGCCAACAGCCCAGTGCTCAACTGCCAGGGCCATAGCTGTACCTCGGCAGCTTGGCTGACGGCAGGGCGCTCGGCTGCAGCAGGCAGGGCTTCCAGGTTTGGATTGGCGGCCACTTGTAGGTTACGTGCCGGCAAGCTGCTGCGTTCCAGCTGATCGGTCTGGGTGTTCCACCACCGTACTTCGACTGCCGGCAGGGCAATCATCCCTTCACGATTGGCCACCAGGGCTTCACGTTCTTCGCGGCTACCCGTCAGGCCATTGTCGCTGACCTGATTGGCCAGCTGCGGTTGGTCCGGGTAGCGCCGCAAGCCGGCAGCTTCGGTGGCCGGCAGTGGAGGCAATTGTGCGCTGGCCAGGCCTTCGGCTTTGAGCAGCAGGCTGCGGGTCAGCGAGTCGCCGACGCGAGCGTCTTCCGGTTGCGGGCTCCACACTTCACTGAGGCTCAGCGCGCGTGCCGGTAGCCAGGGGGCGTCGGCGGGGTAGCTGGCCGGTTTGGCTTTCACCATCAGCGGAATTTCTGGCGATTTAACCCGCACAACCTTGCCGGGGCGTGGGCCGAACGGGTTGTAAGTGTTACTGGCCGAGCGATCAACTGCTGTGGCGGTAAAGGCTTGTGCGGGGATCAGCAGCTCGCCACTTTCCTGGGGAAAGATGGCATAGCGCAATTCGATGACGCCATGACGCACACCATTGATGTCTTTCTCATAGGTACGCGGCTCACCCAGGGCTTCAACGCGTGCCTGGGGCATCTCCAGCGGGGTCAGGCTGCTGTCGTCGTAAAGCGAAACGGAATGGTAGATGCGCAGCGTCAACACGGTTTGCGCCTGCACATAAACGCTTTCCTGATCCAGGCTGGCATCGATAAATACCGGAGCCAGGCGGTTGTCTGCGGCGCTAGTGGTTTCTTGCACGTGCAGGGTAATGGCGGCGCTTTGCAGTTGAGCGAGGCTCAGCGGCGGGATCACCACATAACCGCTGTGCTTGGGTTGCAGGGTGATGATCCAGCGGGTACTGGCCTGTGCGCCATTGCTGCCGTTGCTCAGGCGATTGACCTGTCGGGTGCCGAGCACGTCGAACAGCTGATTGAGTGGTTGCAGATCGGGTTTGCCAAATAGCGTGGCGTCCTCTGATTCCAGGGTCAGTTCTACGCTTTCACCGGCATTCAGGCGGGTGCGGTCAACTGTGGCGTTCAGGCTTAGTGCGCTGGCGTTGATGGCCAGCAGGCTAAGTAAAAGGGTACAGAGCAGTCGGCTCATTGCAGTTGTTCCTGGCGCAGTTGTTGTTCCAGTCTGAATTTACGCCGCAGCAATTCACCCGGGTCATCGGGGATCTGCCGCAGCCATTGTTCCAATGCCTGGCGACGCTCGCCGTCGAGAGCCGGT
>JAWWDH010000404.1:0-3335 GCA_033720015.1 Pseudomonas sp. | reverse complement strand
GGATTGCGTTGCAGCCGCAGTAAGAGCACTGCGCCACTCTTCTTTGGTATCCCCCCGCAAGGTCTGTCTTATCGCGGGCAAGCCTGCCCCTACAAGGTAGCAGCGTGACTGCGATGGCCAGTAACCGCGCGCTTTTGTAGGAGCGGGCTTGCCCGCGAGTAAGTCAGACCTTACGGGGGCATACCTAAGAAGCGTAGCGCAGTGCTCTTATTGCGGCTGCAACGCAATCCGTCCACGGCTGATATCCGCCAGCAGTCGTTGCAGTTCGGCAAAGCGTTGTGGCGGTACGCCCAGCTGTAATTCGGCGCCCGTGGCGTCGTAGTCTTCGTGTTCTAGCAGGCAGTCGAGGTCGCTCAGGCGCGCCTTGAGCAGCGGCAGTTCGGCGAACAGACAGTGACAGCGGTAATGCTCGCGGGCCACCAGTTCATGGCGCGGCGCGGCTTGTAGGCATTTGTTGGCGCTGCCGCCATAGGCGCGGGCCAGGCCGCCGGTGCCGAGTTGGATGCCGCCGTACCAGCGGATCACCAGCACCGCGACCTGATCGCAGTCCTGCGCTTCGATGGCCGCGAGTATCGGCCGCCCGGCGGTGCCACCGGGTTCGCCGTCATCGCTGAACCGGTACTGCTGGCCGACCTTCCAGGCCCAGCAGTTATGGCTGGCGCTGGCGTCGCTGTGCGCGCTGATAAAGGCCTGCGCCTCGGCCGCGCTGGCAACCGGCGCGGCGAGGGCGAGAAAGCGGCTTTTACGAATCTCCTCGCGGTAGTCGCAAGGGCCGAGCAGGGTAAAGGGCATTAGGCGGCTTTGGCCGGCGGCGTCAGGCCGCAACCCTTGAGGATGATGCTGATCAACTGCTCGGCTGCTTCTTCATAGTCGGCCTTCACCAGGCGCGAGCGCCCGGTTACGCGGCAGATCTGCGAGGCAAAATCCGCGTAGTGCTGGGTGCTGCTCCAAATCAGGAAAATCAGGTGCACCGGGTCGACCGGGTCCATTTTGCCAGCGGCGCTCCAGGCTTCGAACACTGCGGCGCGGCCCCGGAACCAGGCCTGGTAATCCTGGTTGAGCATTTGCGACAGGTGTTCGCCACCGCTGATCACTTCCATGGCATAGATGCGCGAGGCTTTCGGGTTACGGCGGGAGAATTCCATTTTCGCGCGGATGTAGCGTGCAATCACTTCGGCCGGGTCGTCATCGACGCTCAAGGTGTTGAAGGAGCTGTCCCACAGTTCGAGGATGTTGCTCAGCACGGCCTGATAAAGGCCCAGCTTGTTGCTGAAGTAATAATGCAGGTTGGCCTTCGGCAGCCCGACACTCTGCGCGATGGTATTCATGCTGGTGCCTTTGAAGCCGTGCTTGGCGAACTCTTCTTCGGCGGCCTGGATGATCGCGTCTTGGTTTTTCTGGCGAATCCGCCCAGCCGGTTTGTGAGCCGGGTCGTCAGCGTTGTGCACAGCTACTTCAACAGTCATGAACGGTTCCGCAGTGGTCAGATTTTTAGACGACAGCACAGATACCGCAACCTCGCTGGGGTGACAAGCATTGCGTGAGAAAACTGCCGGGTCACGCCGGTTGCTCTGCTGCGCCGGGCTAATCAGTCATCCGCTTCAGCAGCCAGCAACCGGCGGGCCCCAGGTTGTGCACGCGTGACGTGACCGCGTCGATGATGATCTGCCGTGGCCAGCCCGGTACTGTGAGCTCGCGCAGTGCGGCTGAGCCAAAGCGCGCCACCAGACGGCGCGGCAGCGGTGCCCAGCCAAAGCCCAGTTCGGCCATTTCCATCAACATCAGGTAGCTCGGTGCCGACCAGAAATAGCCCGGTGCGCTGGCGCTGGTGCTGTTGAGCACCGTACCCAGGCGCAGTTCGCGGTGCTTGTGCAGCAACTGCGGGTCGATGTGCGCGAGCTGAGCCAGCGGATGGCTATGGGTGACGTAAAGAGCCATGTCGGAATCTTCTGCCAGGGCACAGGCGCTGATCTCGCTCGGGTAGGTCGGTTGCGCCTCGATAAAGCCCAGCATCACTTGGCTATGCTCGGTGAACGTGGGTCTGCGGCTGCTGCGGTCGGACAATTGCAGGCCCAGATCGTCTTCCTGGTTGGGAGGGTGTGCAGAGTTCTGTGTGGATCGTCTTGGCGCAAAGCTGAGGACGACATTGCGAGTGTTTTGATGATCAAGCTACACGTGATCTCTTGAGGCTAAGCATCAATAAACCATAGGACTTATAGGTGCTCTGCTGACGTGCCGCTTGCCTCTGCCCAGTTTTTCCCTAGCCAACGGCTACAAAAATCATAATTTCGCTAAGACCTGATGCGTGACCAAAATGTGCCCAACATCGCCCCACGGCTAAATGCAACAGAGGGGCACCACGAGCAACGTCAGAGGAAACAGTCGTGACCGATCTGAATCAACCCGCCTTGCAGAAGCGCACAGACATGACAGAAGAAAAAATACAAATAGACACCTTGGTTGTCGGTGCCGGTCAGGCCGGTGTGGCCATGAGCGAGCACCTGACTAGTCTCGGCGTTCCTCACCTAGTGCTTGAGCGTAACCGTATCGCTGAAAAATGGCGTACCGGCCGCTGGGATTCGTTGGTTGCCAATGGTCCGGCCTGGCACGACTGCTTCCCTGGCCTTGAGTTCGACGATGTCGACCCAGATGCGTTCGCTCCGAAAGAGCGCGTGGCCGATTACTTCGAAGCCTATGCCAAGAAATTTTCTATGCCGATTCGCACCGGCGTCGAAGTAAAAAGCGTAGAGCGCAATGCCGATCGCCCTGGCTTCATCATCACAACCTCTGATGGGGTGATCGAAGCCAACCGTGTGGTGGCGGCCACCGGGCCTTTTCAGACCCCGGTTATTCCGCCGATCGTGCCTAAAGACGAGCGTATCGTGCAGATGCACTCGGCAGACTATCGCAATCCGCAGCAGCTGCCTGAGGGCGCCGTGCTGGTCGTGGGTGCGGGCTCTTCCGGGGTGCAAATCGCGGATGAACTGCAACGTGCTGGCAAGCAGGTTTACCTCTCGGTGGGCGCTCATGACCGTCCGCCACGTGCCTATCGTGGTCGTGACTTCTGCTGGTGGTTGGGGGTTCTAGGTCTCTGGGATGCGGAGATCGCCGAGCCGGGCAAAGAGCACGTGACCATTGCCGTGAGCGGCGCGCGTGGCGGCCATACCGTTGACTTCCGCGGCCTTGCCCATCAGGGCATGAAATTGGTTGGCCTGACCCAGTCGTTTAACGACGGCGTGGTGACCTTCCAGGCTAATCTGGCTGACAACTTGGCCCGCGGTGACCAGAACTACCTGTCGCTGTTGGATGCCGCTGATGCCTACATTGAGCGTAAT
>JAWWDH010000403.1:0-3339 GCA_033720015.1 Pseudomonas sp. | reverse complement strand
GGCCTGCGCGATACCCAGGACCAGGTAGAACGGATCGGTGTAGAGCGTGCGCTCAAGGCGATTGGCGAAGCCGATCGCATCCTCCTGGTGGTGGATGCCACGGCACCGGAAGCGGACGATCCATTTGCCTTGTGGCCAGAGTTTCTCGACCAGCGTCCTGACCCGGCCCGGGTAACCCTGATCCGCAATAAGGCCGATCTGTCTGGCGAAGCGGTGGATCTAGAAGTCTGCAATGACGGCCACGTCACCATCAGCCTGTCGGCCAAATCGACCGAGGGACTCGACCTGCTGCGTGAGCATCTGAAAGCCTGCATGGGTTATGCACAGACTTCCGAGAGCAGCTTCAGCGCCCGCCGGCGTCATCTAGAGGCACTGCGCCAGGCTGAGACGCATCTTGAACATGGCCATGCACAACTGACCCTCGCCGGTGCTGGCGAGCTGCTCGCTGAAGACCTGCGCATGGCGCAGCAGGCCTTAGGCGAAATCACCGGAGCCTTCAGCTCCGATGACCTGCTGGGGCGGATCTTTTCCAGCTTCTGCATCGGTAAATGACCGGTTGCGTTTAGCAATCTAGACCCTCTCAGCTGCAAACAGCGGCTATCTCTGAGCGTCGCATACCCATCAGATGTAGGCATTTCTGAGGGGTTACGGCGCCTCTAACCTGCCGCCGTGTTCAAGATGTCCTGCCAGTGGCAGGTACCATCCTGCGCAGATTTATCCGCTAAAACTTCAAACATGCCTCTCAGGCAGGCATTCGCGTTGGCGTAAAGATAGGCAACACGATAACTATTTCATTGGCTAAGCCCTGTGGAAAACCCAGCCTAAGACCTGCTCATAACCCTGTGATAAAACCGAGGATAAACGCCACTGTGGATAACCATCACTTTCATCCACAGCTTGCGTACGGCAATTGAACAGGCAGATAGCAGGTTCATCACACACTTTTGAAACGCTGTACACATTGACTTCATTGGCCTACAGCAATCTATCCACAGAAAAGCCGTTGCATAGTAATAAACATAAAAACAAAGCTTTATAAAAATTCATTCTTTTAATCTTTATTAACCGCCCTGGCTAAACAGCCCTCAGACCAGCTGGCTATTTTTTGTGCAAAAGGCTTCTTTCACACCGGCTAACTCCCTATACTTGCCGCCTTTCCCGCTTTTCAATCTAAAAAGCCCCCCATTTCTCAACAGGCACGAGGTGCGTGGTGGATTTCCCTTCCCGTTTTCAGGTGATCGTCATCGGCGGCGGTCATGCCGGTACCGAAGCTGCATTGGCAGCTGCACGCATGGGGGTAAAAACCCTGCTGCTGACCCATAACGTGGAAACACTCGGGCAGATGAGCTGCAACCCCGCGATTGGCGGAATCGGCAAAAGCCATCTGGTCAAGGAAATCGACGCCCTTGGCGGCGCCATGGCAGAAGCCACCGACCGTGGTGGTATTCAGTTTCGTGTACTGAACAGCCGCAAAGGCCCAGCCGTCCGAGCCACCCGGGCTCAAGCAGACCGGGTGCTGTACAAAGCGGCGATTCGCGAAACCCTGGAGAACCAGGCCAACCTGTGGATATTTCAGCAGGCAGCCGATGATCTGATTGTCGAAAACGACGAAGTCAAAGGCGTTGTCACCCAGATGGGTCTGCGTTTCCTTGCAGACTCGGTGGTGTTGACCACTGGCACCTTCCTTGGAGGACTTATCCACATCGGCATGCAGAACTATTCTGGTGGCCGTGCTGGCGATCCCCCTTCGATTGCCCTGGCACAGCGCTTACGAGAATTGCCGCTGCGCGTAGGCCGCTTGAAAACCGGCACGCCACCACGCATTGATGGCCGTTCTGTCGATTTTTCGCTGATGACCGAACAACCGGGTGATACACCAACGCCGCTGATGTCCTTTCTCGGTCGCGCCGAACAGCAGCCGCGTCAGGTCAGCTGCTGGATCACCCACACCAATGCGCGCACCCACGAAATCATTGCGGCCAACCTTGATCGTTCGCCGATGTACTCCGGGGTGATCGAAGGCGTCGGCCCGCGCTACTGCCCGTCAATCGAAGACAAGATTCACCGTTTTGCCGACAAGGACAGCCATCAGGTATTTATCGAGCCCGAAGGCCTGAATACCCACGAGCTGTACCCCAACGGTATTTCCACCTCATTGCCCTTCGACGTGCAATTGCAGATCGTGCGCAGCATCCGCGGCATGGAAAACGCCCATATCGTGCGTCCTGGTTATGCCATCGAGTACGACTATTTCGATCCGCGTGATCTCAAGTACAGCCTGGAAACCAAAGTAATCGCCGGGTTGTTCTTCGCTGGGCAGATCAACGGCACCACCGGTTACGAAGAAGCCGGCGCCCAGGGTTTGCTCGCTGGCGCCAACGCCGCACTGAGTGCGCAAGGCAAAGACAGCTGGTGCCCGCGTCGCGATGAGGCGTACATCGGTGTGCTGGTCGACGACCTGATTACCCTTGGTACTCAAGAGCCGTACCGCATGTTCACTTCACGCGCCGAATACCGGCTGATCCTGCGTGAAGACAATGCTGACCTGCGCCTGACCGAGAAAGGTCGCGAGCTGGGTCTGGTCGATGATGTGCGCTGGGCGGCTTTTGAGGCCAAACGCAACGCCATCGTCGAAGAAGAACAACGACTGAAAAGTACCTGGGTACGACCAGGCACCGCCCAGGGCGATGCAATTGCTGAACACTTCGGCACCCCGCTGACCCACGAATACAACTTGCTCAACCTGCTGGCACGGCCGGAAATCGATTACCCCGGGTTGATCGCCATCACCGGTGGCGGTGCACTGGACCCACAAGTGGCCGAGCAGGTCGAGATCAAGACCAAATACGCCGGTTATATCGACCGCCAACAGGACGAAATCGCCCGTCTGCGCGCCAGTGAAGACACCAAGTTGCCGAGCGATATCGATTACGCGGGCATTTCCGGCTTGTCCAAGGAGATCCAGCACAAACTCGGCAACACCCGTCCAGAAACCCTCGGCCAGGCCTCGCGCATACCTGGGGTTACCCCGGCAGCGATTTCCCTGCTGCTGATTTACCTGAAAAAGCGTACTGCCGGTCAGCAGTTGGAGCACAGCGTCTGATGTCGTTGGTCACTGCACGTCACGCCGAAGAACTGCGCGAAGGCGCGATTGAGCTCGGCGTCGCACTCAGCGCCGAACAGCACGAGCAGTTGCTCGCCTACCTGGCATTGCTGATCAAGTGGAACAAGGCTTACAACCTGACCGCTGTGCGCGATCCGGATGAAATGGTCTCGCGCCACCTGCTCGACAGCCTGTCCGTGGTTGAACATGTGCGCGAGGCTGGGGATAACTGGCTG
>JAWWDH010000402.1:0-3346 GCA_033720015.1 Pseudomonas sp. | reverse complement strand
GTGCTGGTGGTCGGCGGTGAGCGTGGCTTTGCCGGTGCGGGCCTGCTGGCTGCGCAAAGTGCGTTGCGCGCCGGTGCCGGCTTGGTCAGCCTGGCGACGCGCAGTGAGCACCTGCCGGCGGCGCAAGCACGCTTGCCCGAGGTGATGGCGGTCGGCATTGCTTCGGCCAACCAGTTGCTGGCGTTGGCTGCTAATGCCAGCGTCTGGGTGGTTGGGCCGGGGCTTGGCCAGGGGGCATGGGCGCGCAGCTTGCTGTCAGCGGCGGCGGTCAGTGACGCGGCGCAGGTTTGGGATGCCGATGCGCTGAACCTGCTGGCACAAGCAGTGGTCCAGTTGCCCACTGCCGTGGTGCTCACGCCGCACCCCGGCGAAGCAGCGCGGTTGTTGGGCATCAGCAATGCCGAGGTGCAGGCGGATCGCCCAGCGGCTGCGCGCACGTTGGCGCAGCGTTATCAGGCGGTTTGTGTGTTGAAGGGTGCGGGCACTTTGATCGCCGCGGCAGATGGCGAGCTGTGGCTGTGTGATCGCGGTCATCCGGTCATGGCAGGAGCAGGGCTGGGAGATGTGCTGGCGGGCTTTATCGGTGCGCTGCTGGCGCAAGGTCTGCCCGCACTGGAGGCGGCCAAGTTGGCGGTCTATCTGCATGCCTGTGCCGGTGAGCGGCTGGCGCTGCTGGGCCGTGGCCTGGCGGCCAGCGATTTATGTGCGGTTATTCGTGAATTATTGCAGGAGCAGTCTGCGTGTCTGAATTAGAACTGTTTGCCGCCGACGAAGAGGCGATGCTGGCGCTGGGTGCGCGGATCGCTGAGGTGAGTGGTGGCACTGGCTTGATCTATCTGCATGGCGATCTCGGTGCCGGTAAAACCACCTTGTCGCGCGGGATTATTCGGGGGCTTGGTCATGTAGGTGCAGTGAAAAGCCCGACTTTTACCCTGGTTGAGCCCTACGAAATTGGCGCGCTGCGGGCCTTTCACTTCGACCTCTACCGCTTGGTGGATGCCGAGGAGCTAGAGTACCTGGGCGTTCGCGACTATTTCGACGGCAATGCTTTATGCCTGGTCGAGTGGCCAGAGCGCGGTGCAGGCGTTTTGCCAAAGGCCGACATGGACATTACCATTAGCCCGCAAGGGGCTGGCCGAGCGCTGCGGTTGCAGGCGCAAGGCGAACGCGGCACCGCCTGGTGCGCCGCTTTGGCCATCGGGGCATGAATCAATTATGGGGTTGGCTATGCGCATAAGCGCGCGTTTCATCGCAATTGGAGTGGCATTGGTGGGCTTGGCCGCTGATGTAATGGCCGCTTCGGATGTGCGCAGTGTGCGGCTGTGGCGTGCGCCGGATAACACCCGCCTGGTGTTTGACTTGTCCGGGCCGGTACAGCACAGCGTGTTCCAGCTGTCTGCGCCCAATCGCATCGTTATTGATGTGAATGGCGCCAAGCTGGCGACCAATCTTGAGCAGCTGGCCCTGAGCAACACGCCTATTACCGGCGTGCGTTCGGCCCAGCGCACCCCGGAAGACCTGCGTGTGGTGATTGATCTATCGGCAGCGGTTACGCCGAAAAGCTTCACCCTGGCGCCTAATCAGCAATACGGTCATCGCCTGGTGGTTGATCTGTTTGATCAGGAGTCGGGCGCTGCACCTAGCCTGCCGTCTACCAGCGTGGCGACTGCGCCTCAGGTGCCGGTCACGCCGACGCAAGCGCCGCCCAAGTTGACCCCCGTGCCCAATGGCAAGCGCGATATCGTGATCGCCATCGACGCCGGTCATGGCGGCGAAGACCCGGGCGCGCTGTCGCCAGTCAAGGGCCAGTATGAAAAGCATGTGACCCTAGCGATTGCCAAGGAACTGCAGCGCCAGATCAACGCCGAGAAGGGCTTCCGGGCTGAGCTGGTGCGCACTGGCGATTACTTTATTCCGCTGCGCAAACGCACCGAGATCGCCCGCAAGAAGGGCGCGGATCTGTTTGTGTCCATTCACGCCGATGCCGCGCCGCGTGCAGCAGCCTTTGGTGCCTCGGTGTATGCCCTGTCGGACCGTGGCGCCACTTCGGAAACCGCGCGTTGGCTGGCTGACTCGGAAAACCAGTCCGACCTGATCGGTGGTGCCGGTAACGTCAGCCTGGATGACAAGGACCGCATGCTTGCCGGTGTGCTGCTCGACTTGTCGATGACTGCGTCGCTGTCATCCAGTCTCAACGTCGGCAATAAAGTGCTGGGCAATATGGGTCGAATCACTCCGCTGCATAAGCGCCGGGTGGAGCAGGCCGGCTTTATGGTGCTGAAGTCGCCAGATATCCCGTCGATCCTGGTGGAAACCGGGTTTATTTCCAATCCCAATGAAGCGCGCAAGCTGGCCAGTGCCAGTCATCAGCAGGCGCTGGGCCGCTCGATCCTTACCGGTGTGCGGCAGTTCTTCCATGAAAATCCGCCGCCCGGCACCTATGTGGCCTGGCTGCGCGACAGCGGCAAAATTACCCTGGGGCCGCGCGAGCATGTGGTCAGTTCCGGGGAAAGCCTGGCACTGATTGCCCAGCGTTATCAGATCAACCTGGCGACACTGCGCAGTGCTAACTCGTTAAAAACAGACGTTATTAAAGTGGGGCAACGTATTCAGATTCCTGCGACCGCTCTGGCTGCACAGCCATGAGTGATGCTGTGCGTATCCAGCTGCTCAGCCCGCGGCTGGCGAACCAAATTGCTGCCGGTGAAGTGGTCGAACGACCTGCCTCGGTAATCAAGGAGCTGCTGGAAAATAGCCTGGACTCCGGCGCCAAGCGCATCGAAGTGGATGTCGAGCAGGGCGGCGTCAAGCTGCTCAAAGTGCGCGACAACGGCAGTGGCATTTCCCCGGATGACCTGCCGCTGGCGCTGGCGCGGCATGCCACCAGCAAGATTCGTGAGCTTGAGGATCTCGAGCAGGTGATGAGCCTAGGTTTTCGTGGTGAGGCGTTGGCGTCGATCAGTTCGGTAGCGCGCCTGACCCTGACCTCGCGCACTGAAGGCGCCGAACAGGCCTGGCAGGTCGAGACTGAAGGTCGCGACATGCAGCCGCGGGTGCAGCCCGCGGCTCACCCGGTTGGTACCTCGGTGGAGGTGCGCGACCTGTTCTTCAACACCCCGGCGCGGCGCAAGTTTCTCAAGACCGAAAAGACCGAGTTCGATCACCTGCAGGAAGTGATCAAGCGCCTGGCGCTGGCGCGTTTCGATGTGGCTTTCCACTTGCGCCACAACGGTAAAACCGTGCTCGGCCTGCACGAAGCGCTGGATGAAAGTACCCGCGCACGGCGTGTCGCGGCGGTCTGTGGGGCGGCTTTCCTCGAGCAGTCGCGGCCCATTGATATCGAGCG
>JAWWDH010000401.1:0-3347 GCA_033720015.1 Pseudomonas sp. | reverse complement strand
GGGCGACGTTGGCAAGTTCTATGGCTTCGCCGTCCCGGAGGATATGCGCCAGCTCAGCCTGGCGGCGTTTTTCAGCCGCCAGTTCGGCGGTCATCCGGTGGTGGGCGATCAAATCGAGTGGGAGGGTCACACCTGGGTGGTTGCCGCCATGGACAACGACTGGATCCTCAAGGTGGGTCTGAAACTGGGCGACGGTGGCAGCCCGCCATTCGGCTTTTGACGGAAGTCGGTTAGGGCACTTGACTCTAACATGATGTCAGGGTTCAAGCTGACCGCATACAAACCGTAATGGAGTCACCCCATGACTGAATTCACGCTCCACATCAGCGGCATGCATTGCGCAAGCTGCGTGGGCAAGGTCGAGGCCGCTCTTGCCAATGTTGACGGCATTGATCAGGTCGCCGTCAACCTTGCCGCCGAAACGGCGCGCATCAGCCTGGATGCGCCTGCCACCCTGACCGACGCCGAGAAGGCGCTGAGTCAGGCCGGCTACCCGGCGCGGACCCAGGAAGCCCAGCTGCAACTGGATGGACTGACCTGTGCCGGCTGCGTGCGCCGCGCCGAGCAGGCCCTTCAGGCGGTTGAAGGCGTGCTCTCGGCCCAGGTCAATCTTGCCAGTCAGCAGGCCCGAGTAACCCTGCTGGATGGCACCGACAGCGACGAGATCCTGCGCGCCTTGCGCAAGGCAGGCTATCCCGGCCAATGGCTGGATGACGCGCGACCCGCCGCCGACAGCGGCCCGAACCTGCCCAGCGAGCGCCGCTGGCTGATTGGCGCTGCACTGCTGACCGCGCCCATGCTGCTGGCCATGATCCCTGCCCTGCTTGGCGCCGGTCACTGGATGCTGCCCGGCTGGTTGCAGCTGATTCTTGCCAGCCTGGTGCAGTTTGTCTTTGGCGCCCGCTTCTATCAGGGCGCCTGGCATGCGCTGCGCAATCGCACGGCCAATATGGACCTGCTGGTCGTGCTCGGCACCAGCGCCGGCTGGCTGCTCAGCAGCTGGAACCTGTTCGCCAGCGGCGGCCACTCGCCTCACCTCTACTACGAAGCCTCGGCGACCATCGTCACCTTCATCCTGCTCGGGCGCTATCTGGAAACCCGCGCCAAGGGGCAGACGCTGGAGGCGATCCGCGCCCGAGCAGGCAAAACAGCTTGCTGAAGATACCCGTGCGGCGCTTAACAGTCATTTTTTACCCGCTTACACTGCGTTAAAAAACTGGCTGGAGCAGGATATTAGCAATACTGATGAAATTGCCACTGGCGTAGGAAAACAAAAAGGCGGGGTGGAGTATTATAATCATCAGTTAAAAGTGTCCACGACCACTGATTTAACCGCAGAGCAAATTCATCAAATTGGTTTAGACGAAGTTGAACGTCTTACGGCAGAAATGATTGCCATTAAAGACAACGTTGGTTTTAAAGGCGATTTGAAGGCGTTTTTCAAATTTATTAAAGACAGCGATCAATTTTATTATCCGGATACCGATGAGGGTCGGGAAGGCTATCTGGAAGACTCACGCCAGTATTTGGCTTTTATTGAGGAACGCTTGCCTGAGTACTTTGGTATCCTGCCCAAAGCCGACTTAATCGTCAAACGGGTTGAGCCGTTTCGAGAGCAGCCAGGCGCCGCGCAGCACTATTTCCCGGGCACGCCCGATGGTGCAAGGCCTGGCATATACTACGCACATTTATCTGATATGCGCTCGATGCCGAAAAATGAAATGGAAGCTATTGCTTACCACGAAGGCAGCCCGGGTCATCATATGCAAATTTCGATTGCGCAAGAACTGACAACGGTACCCACGTTCCGTACTCAGGCTGGTTTTACCGCCTATGTCGAGGGCTGGGCGCTGTACTCAGAATTACTGGCTAAGGAAATGGGCGCCTATCAGAACCCGTATTCTGACTTTGGCCGTTTAATTACCGAAATGTGGCGGGCTGTCCGGCTAGTAGTCGATACTGGCCTGCACAGTAAAGGCTGGACGGAGCAACAAGCGATTGATTACTTCCTGGATAAAACACCGATAGCAGAAGGCGCCGTGATTTCTGAAGTGCGGCGTTACATTGTCTGGCCCGGCCAGGCTACTGCCTACAAAATTGGCATGATAAAAATCCTTGAGCTTCGGGCTAAAGCACAGCAGCAACTGGGGGACAAGTTCGATATTCGTGCCTTTCATGACACTGTATTAAGCGGTGGTGCCTTGCCACTGAACGTGCTGGAAAAACGCATTGATAACTGGATAAGTACAGTAAAAGCCGCTTAATTGGCGCTATTATTCTGTCCTGTTGTCACCTGACCACAGATAAAGGCTGTTCATCGCGTATGAACAGCCTTTTTTGATCATGACGCAAGGTTTTCCGTATAGTTAAGCACCCCATAGCAGGCGCTGAGTAAAGAGACGGTAAAGACCATTGCTGCAGTAAGCCTTTGGTTCGTATAGTAAGCGCCGCTTTTGCATCAAATTGAGTTTAAGGATAGTCAATGAAGTTGTTACGCCCGCTGTTATTACTTTGTACAGTGGCACTATCGCCGTTACTACAAGCTCAGGTCGCAGCCAATAGTCGGGCGACCCAGGTTATTATTCAGCCGGTGAGTTTTGAGCAGCAGACCAGCCGTATTGAAGCGGTCGGTAGCGCTGAAGCCGTGCGTTCTGTTGTACTTTATCCGGCGGTCGCAGACAAAGTCACCCTGGTGAATTTTACTCCGGGGCAGAAGGTTGAGAAAGGCCAGATATTACTGGAGCTGGATTCACGCCGACAGCAAGTAGCGTTGGAGCGCGCCACTATTCAGCTTCGCGATGCTGAACGCACACTAGAGCGACTACAACAAAGCCGTCAGCGTGGTGCCATCGCACAAAGTGATTTGGACGATGCCATTACACAACGTGATTTACTTAAGGTACAACTGACCGAAGCCAAAACTGAACTGGAAGATCGGCTAGTGCGAGCGCCTTTTAATGGTGTTGTTGGACTCACTGACATAGAGCAGGGTGATAGGATCACGCTGCAAACGCCGATCACCACCATAGATGCCCGTGAACAATTACTGATTAATTTTAACGCGCCTGAAGATGCGCTGCCCATGTTACAAGGCAATGCCACTGTGCAGCTCTCCCCTTGGCAAGCACAGGCCCCGGCCATCAGTGCCAAAATTGCTGAAGTGGACTCGCGCATCGATAGCTCCAGCCGAAGTATCCGGGTCAGGGCTTTGTTAGATAACACAGCAGATATATTCCGCCCCGGCATGAGTTTTCGGGTGCAGCTTCAGTTGTCAGGTGCATCTTACGCCGTGGTGCCAGAAGCGGCATTACTCTGGGGCGCGACCAGTGCCTATGTCTGGCTGGCAG
>JAWWDH010000400.1:0-3351 GCA_033720015.1 Pseudomonas sp. | reverse complement strand
GGCCACCGACTTCATGATGGGTCTGCTGATCACCTATCGCGGGATCTTCCACGATGAGGACGAAGACACGGCAGTGGAGTGGATCGGCAGCGCCGCTTTCCAGAATGCCTACAACGAAGCGTCGATGATCCTGCAGAAGAAGAACGCTCGCGGCGCCCCAGGCGCCCGCGTTTAGCCGCGCGCCGAGCAGCCATTGTAGACAACTCCAGCCGGCGCAGATCACCGGCTATAGCGCCAAAACCCCTATAACTGTTACGCAGAAAAGGGGCGTTGTATTTACTGGACTTTCATCAGAGCAGCTCGATGCCGAAACGTCGGAGGCATAAGGCAAACAAACCGAAACAACCTGCGGTGGCAACGATGTAGATCATCAGCGTTGGCCAGAAGCCGAACCGGGGCAGAAGCAGAGGAAACGCGAGTAGCGTTGGCAAGGTTGGCAACACATACCAGAAGGTGTACCAGGCATGGTTTGCAATCTTTTCTGTTGGCTGGTTTTCCACGTTTAGCCAGATAAGCGTCAGTACGGTGACCAGGGGCAACGCCGCAATCAGGCCACCAAGCTTGTCACTACGCTTCGCGACTTCCGACACCACGACGACCACGATTGCTGTCAGGAAGTATTTGCTGATAACCCAAGCCATCTTGCAACTCCTAGATCGCTATTGTTGATGTCTTTTGCTTTGAGTCGCTCTCAGAGGTACTTGGTAATTTGCTTGAAGTCTTCGAGTGATGTGCGCTCGCCTGACGCGAGTGCTTCTATCGTGTGTTCCAGGCAGTGGTCGATATGGTCTTGGATAAGCACACGCTTTGCCTGGCACACGGCTTTTTCCACGGCATGCAGTTGCTGAGCGATGTCAACGCAGGCCCGGCTGTCTTCGATCATGCTGACGATGCTGCGCAGGTGACCCTCTGCACGCTTCAACCTTTTGATGATATCGCTATGACTTTGGTGCTGATGGCCGTGTTCGTGATCGCTCATGCCTTGAGTCTCGTGTGTCGATGAACTACGCTCGAATGCTATCCCCCTGGGGGGGATAAGGCAAACCTGCCGCACCGACAGAAAATCCAGCCGTTTAAACATTGAAAGAGCCACTGCATGCTCAGCAAACCCATTAGCACCAAGGTGATTTTTGCCCTTGCCCTCGCCATCTTGATGGCCTGGGCCGGGCATACCTCTGCGCTGTTTATGGGGTCGAGTCAGCCGGGCTGGAGCGGCAATGATGGTGCTCATGTGCATGTCCACGGCGACGGTGCATTTGCCTGTGCGGCTTGCGCCGATCACTACCACTCCTCGCTGACCGCCGATCATGTGCATGAAACGCCGCACCTGACCACGCTGCTGAGCATCAACACGCAGCCAGCGCGTGCGCAGCCGATAGCAGCCCCGCGCTACTCCATTCCTCCCAGTCCGATCTTCCTGATCGAGCGGCCACCACGCGCCTCATTCGTGCTCTGACACAGGCCGCCGTGCGGCCCAAGACCACTGCAATTTAGGAATCAACTATGCATTCGCTATCTATGAGCGCGCTGGGCGTATCTGTCGTGCGCCCAAACCGCCCGCTATTACTGTTGCTGTTGTTCACGGCATTGCTGTTTCTCGGCATGCCTGATGCGCTGGCCCACGCTGTTGCCGAGGGTGACAAGGGCTTTATTCAGGAAAGCTCCGGGGTGATGGTGCTGCCGTTCATCTACATGGGCGCAAAGCACATGATCACCGGCTACGACCACCTGCTGTTCCTCTTTGGGGTGATCTTCTTTCTCTACCGCCTGAAGGACGTGGGCCTCTACGTCACCCTGTTCGCCGTAGGCCACACCGTCACGCTGTTGCTCGGCGTATTGGCGGAAATCAGCATCAGCGCCTATGTGATCGACGCCATCATCGGTTTCTCTGTGGTGTACAAGGCGCTGGATAACCTGGGCGCGTTCCAGCGCTGGTTCGGTTACCAGCCGAACACCAAGGCCGCCACGCTGATCTTCGGCTTGCTGCATGGCTTCGGCCTGGCGACCAAGATCCAGGAATACGAGATCTCGGCAGATGGCCTGATTGCCAACCTGATCGCCTTCAACGTCGGCGTCGAAATCGGCCAGCTCCTGGCCCTGAGCGCCATTCTGATTGTCATGGGCTACTGGCGGCGCACCGCCAGCTTCTGGCGCCATGCCTACACCGCCAACGTCGCCATGATGAGCGCCGGTTTCCTCTTGATGGGTTACCAGCTCACCGGCCTGATCCTGTCTCAGTAAGGAATTCTCAGCATGTTCAATAGCAAACTCCCGACCCACAGCGAACTGCCGACCAGCCGCCAACTGCTGCGCTCCACCCTGATCGCCCTGGGCGTTGCCGCCGCCTTGCTGGTCACCGTGGTAATGCCCTCTGAATACGCCATCGACCCGACGGGCGCTGGCCGCCTACTCGGCCTGACCCCGATGGGTGAAATGAAGAAAACCCTGGCACAGGAAGCCGCAGCGGATGCAGCTGTGCTGCCAGCAGCGACCGCGGTCGTACAAGCCCCGGCACCTGCTCAGCCTGCAGCTCAGGAGCAAGTTGCGGCAGCACCAGTGGCGGAGCCACAGCCCGCGCTGAAATCGGACGAAATGACCGTCACCCTGAAGCCGGGCGAAGCCACTGAAATCAAGCTGGAAATGCTGAACACGACCACAGTCAGCTACGAGTGGGCAACCAATGGCGCTCCGGTCAATCACGACACCCACGGCGAACCCTACAACGGCCCGCAGGGCTACTACCACAGCTACAGCAAGGCCAAGCAGGTCAAGGGCGACAAGGGTCAATTCACCGCCATCTTCGACGGCACCCACGGCTGGTTCTGGCGCAACCGCAGCAACAGCGACGTGACCATCACGCTCAAGACCAAGGGCGAATACCTGAGCATCAAACGAGTCATCTAAGGCCAAAAGCCTCTCTGCCATCAGACGCAGGGGCTGCCCATGATCGAAATAGAAAGGATTACACGATGAACACCGCAATCACTCTGACCCGTTCCCTGCTGCTGGTTTGCCTGTTAGGTCTGCTGTCGGCATGTGGAGGCAGCGAGTCGTAAACCCAGCCTGAAGTCGAAAGCCATGGCCATTCTCACGACTAAGAATTGAAATACTGCCTCGTTACGTGCAATGAGCCGCCAGTTGCGATGCGCGTAGCAGGCAGTCTCTCTTTTTCTCGTGTTGAATGGCCGTTTCTGGGCCGAAAGCAAGCGTGCGGAAGACGCGGCCACCGACTTCATGATGGGTCTGCTGATCACCTATCGCGGGATCTTCCACGATGAGGACGAAGACACGGCAGTGGAGTGGATCGGCAGCGCCGCTTTCCAGAATGCCTACAACGAAGCGTCGATGATC
>JAWWDH010000399.1:0-3359 GCA_033720015.1 Pseudomonas sp. | reverse complement strand
GCTCAAACTGTTCCTTTCTCGGGCCGACAACCTGCACTTCGGTAAAACCAGCCGTGAACAGCACGTCAGCCCCTCCGCACTCAGCCGCAGCATCAAGCAGCTTGAGGACGAACTCGGCGCACCGCTGTTTCTACGCGACAACCGTTCGGTCAGTTTGACCCGTGAGGGCATCCAATTTCGCGAATACGCGAAGGAGGTCATCAGTGGCTGGCAAACCATGCGCCAGACCTTCAAGCAGGATCAACTGATCTTGCATGGGGAGCTTTCACTGTATTGCTCGGTAACGGCCAGCTATAGCTTCCTTTACGACATCCTCAGCAGCTTCCGTCAGGACTACCCGCGTATTGAAATGAAGCTGCATACCGGCGACGCCGCGCAAGCCGTGGAACGCGTGCAGGAAGGACTGGAGGATCTTGCTATCGGTGCCCGACCCGACACCCTACCCAACGGCATAGCATTTCAGCCAATTGCCCGCTCAGAACTGTGCTTTATCGGCCCACTGTCACCCCAACTATTATCGGATGAGCAAGTGAAACACCCCAGCGCAGTTAATTGGCGGGATGTGCCGATGATTCTCTCGGAACAAGGCCTCGCCCGAACCCGCACGGATCGCTGGCTGAAAAGCCACAACATCAAACCGAAAATCTATGCGCAAGTGAGCGGCAACGAAGCCATTGTCAGCATGGTCAGCCTGGGGTTTGGCATTGGCGTGGTTCCGCAAATCGTACTGGACAACAGCCCGCTGACCGCCCGCATCCGCACCTATGAAATCCAGCCACCACTAACTGCCTACGACATTGGTTTGTTTGCGCTGGAGAAGCGCCTTAAAGAACCGCTGATCAATGCCTTCTGGAATCGCCAGCTTTAGACAACCACAAACGAAAAAGCCCTGCATGTGCAGGGCTTTTTGTACAGCAGGATCAGATACTCAGTACTTTGTCACCACGTGCAATGCCGGTGACACCACTGCGCACGGTTTCCAAGATCGACGCGGTGCCGACAGCCTGAATAAAGCTATCCAGCTTGTCGCTCGTGCCGGCCAGCTGAATGGTGTACACGCTGCTGGTCACATCAACGATCTGCCCACGGAAGATATCGGTGGTGCGCTTGACCTCGGCACGCTGAGCGCCGGTGGCTTTGACCTTGACCAGCATCAGCTCACGCTCGACGTGAGCGCTCTCCGAGAGATCAACCAACTTGACCACCTCAACCAGCTTATTGAGGTTCTTGGTGATCTGCTCGATGACTTCATCATGCCCCACAGTGGTCAACGTCAGACGCGACAGTGTCGGGTCCTCGGTCGGTGCCACAGTCAGGCTTTCGATGTTGTAGTTACGCTGTGAGAACAAACCCACCACGCGGGACAGTGCGCCGGGCTCGTTTTCCAGCAGCAGGGAAATAATGTGTCGCATGATTAGGTACGCTCCGTCTTGCTCAGCCACATATCGCGCATTGCACCGTCTTTGATCTGCATCGGGTAGACGTGCTCACTGGTATCAACCTGGATATCGAGGAACACCAGGCGATCTTTCATCGCGAAGGCTTCCTCCATCATCGGCTTCAGGTCTTTCAGATCAGTGATGCGCATGCCGACATGGCCATAGGCCTCGGCCAACTTGACGAAGTCCGGCAACGATTCCATGTAGGAGGACGAGTGACGGCTACCGTAATTCATGTCCTGCCATTGGCGCACCATACCCAGCGCACCGTTGTTCAGGTTGACGATCTTCACCGGCAAACCGTACTGCAGGCAGGTCGACAGCTCCTGAATATTCATCTGGATGCTGCCCTCACCCGTTACACAGGCAACGTCATCATCCGGGAAGCTCAGCTTGACGCCCATAGCAGCAGGGAAGCCGAAGCCCATGGTGCCCAAGCCGCCGGAGTTGATCCAACGGTTAGGCTTGTTGAAGCGGTAATACTGCGCCGCGAACATCTGGTGCTGACCTACGTCGGAGGTGACGAAGGCGTTACCATGGGTCACTTCGGACAGCGTCTCGATCACGGTCTGCGGCTTGATGATGCTGCCGTCACCCTTGTCGTAAGGGAACATGATGCGCCCGCCACGCCACTCTTCGATCTGCTTCCACCAGCTCGACAGCGCATCCGGATTCAGCTGCTCGCCAATTTCCTTGAGGATCGCGACCATTTCGGTCATGACGCTATCAACCGGACCCACGATCGGGATGTCCGCCTTGATGGTCTTGGAGATGGATGCCGGGTCGATGTCGACATGGATGATCTTGGCATTTGGGCAGAACTTGCTCGCGCCATTGATCACGCGATCATCGAAGCGCGCGCCAACTGCGATAATCACATCGGCGTGGTGCATCGCCAGGTTGGCGGTGTAGCTGCCGTGCATACCGAGCATGCCAAGGAACTGGCGGTCAGTGCCTGGATAGCCGCCCAGGCCCATCAAAGTGTTGGTGACAGGCAAGTTGAGCATCTGCGCAAGCTCAGTCAGCGGTGCTGCAGCACCACCCATGATCACACCGCCACCGGAATAAATGATGGGACGCTTGGCGGTCAGCAGCAACTCTGCGGCCTTGCGGATCTGTCCAGAATGACCACGCAACGCTGGGCTATAAGAGCGCAGCTTGACCTTCTTCGGGTAGACGTATTCAAACTTCTCAGCTGGGTTGGTCATATCCTTTGGGATATCTACAACCACTGGGCCGGGACGACCGGACTCAGCCAGATAGAAAGCCTTCTTCAGAACTTCCGGGATTTCCGATGCGTGCTTGATCATGAAGCTGTGCTTCACGATCGGCCGGGAGATACCGATCATATCGGTTTCCTGGAAAGCATCAGTGCCGACCATGTTGCTAGGCACCTGGCCAGACAGCACCACCATCGGAATCGAATCCATATAGGCAGTCGCACTACCGGTAATGGCATTGGTTGCGCCAGGGCCAGACGTTACCAGCACCACACCGGCTTTACCGGTGGCGCGGGCATAACCGTCAGCCATATGGGTTGCTGCTTGTTCGTGACGAACCAGGATGTGATTCACTTCCTGCTCTTTGAACAAGGCATCGTAGATATGCAGCAGGGCACCGCCTGGGTACCCGTAAATGTTCTTAACGCCTTCGTCACGCAAAAAGCGGACGACCATTTCAGCGCCGGATAAAAGCTCCACGTTGTTCACCTCTAAAACGCCAGAAAACCGCCCAACAAGGAGGACGGCCTAAAATAGGTTTACTGCCAGCAGAGCATGAGCGACGGTGGTCGCCGACTACGTCAGCTACTACTGAGCAAGTATTGGGAACACCCCAAATATTGCGGGGTTTTCCCACCCAGCGCGAGGTAACGCGTTGCGGGTGTAACAGGTCGGCGCGGGTGTGCGCCTCATGTCTGCT
>JAWWDH010000398.1:0-3372 GCA_033720015.1 Pseudomonas sp. | reverse complement strand
CGGCACAAAGTATGCCAAGTGATTGATTTTAAGGTGCCGACGCCCGGGTTCAGCTTTCAGGAAAACAAGATGGACGTTCGCACGCCAAATCGCCTGCCCTTCCATCGTTTAGCTGTTTTCCCGGTCTTGCTGACACAGCTTTTGGTATTGCTGCTGTTAGCCCTGGTGTTATGGCAGTGGTATGGCGCAGTAGCCGGTTACTCCGGATTGTGTGGTGGCCTGATTGCATGGCTGCCGAATGTGTATTTCGCCCACAAGGCGTTCCGATTCAGTGGAGCGCGGGCTGCTCAAGCCATCGTCCGGTCATTTTATGCCGGTGAGGCGGGCAAACTGGTTTTAACGGCAGTGCTGTTTGCACTGACCTTTGCAGGTGTGAAGCCTCTGGAACCGCTGGCGGTATTTGGCGTGTTCTTCCTGACCCAGTTGGTCAATTGGTTCGCACCTTTGCTGATGAAAAAAAGACTTTCGAGACCTTAAGGCGTTTGAGGCACACATGGCAGAACAAACAGCTTCGGGCTATATCCAGCACCACCTGCAGAACCTGACTTACGGGCAACTGCCTAATGGTGATTGGGGCTTTGCCCACACCGCACAAGAAGCCAAAGAAATGGGCTTTTGGGCGTTCCACGTCGATACGCTCGGTTGGTCCGTAGCCCTCGGCCTACTTTTCGTCCTGCTGTTCCGCATGGCAGCGAAGAAGGCGACTTCCGGTCAACCTGGCGGCCTACAGAACTTCGTTGAAGTGCTGGTCGGTTTCGTTGATACCAGCGTTAAAGACAGCTTCCACGGTCGCAGCCCGGTGATTGCACCGCTGGCGCTGACGATTTTTGTCTGGGTGTTCCTGATGAACGCCATCGACCTGATTCCAGTTGACTGGATTCCGATGCTGGCCGTGTTGATCTCGGGTGACTCGCACATTCCGTTCCGTGCGGTCTCCACGACCGATCCAAACGCGACCCTGGGTATGGCCCTGTCGGTGTTTGCACTGATCATTTTCTACAGCATCAAGGTCAAGGGCATTGGCGGCTTCATCGGTGAGCTGACCCTGCATCCGTTCGGTAGCAAGAACCTGTTCGTGCAGGCGCTGCTGATCCCGGTCAACTTCCTTCTGGAATTCGTCACCCTGATTGCCAAGCCAATTTCCCTGGCGCTGCGTCTGTTCGGCAACATGTATGCCGGTGAGTTGGTGTTTATTCTGATTGCTGTGATGTTCGGCAGCGGTCTGCTCTGGCTGAGTGCCTTGGGCGTTGTCTTGCAGTGGGCGTGGGCGGTGTTCCACATCCTGATCATTACCCTGCAAGCGTTCATCTTCATGATGCTGACCATCGTTTACCTGTCGATGGCGCACGAAGACAACCACTAAGGGCGCTTAGGCGCTCATGGTGGACGCCCGCAAGGGCACAGAAGCACCGATTTTGTTTTACCGCTTTACCCTTAGAAAACCTTAACCAATACGACATAAAAAGTCGGGAGGAAAGATGGAAACTGTAGTTGGTCTGACCGCTATCGCTGTAGCACTGCTGATTGGCCTGGGTGCCCTGGGTACCGCCATTGGTTTCGGCCTGCTGGGCGGCAAGTTCCTGGAAGGCGCTGCGCGTCAGCCGGAAATGGTTCCAATGCTGCAAGTGAAAATGTTCATCGTCGCCGGTCTGCTCGACGCCGTGACCATGATCGGTGTTGGTATCGCACTGTTCTTCACCTTCGCGAACCCCTTCGTTGGTCAACTCGCTGGCTAATCACTCGGTTTTCGAGTGATTAGTTGTGATGGACAACGAACGAGCGAGGTGTTGGCGTGAACATTAATGCAACCCTGATTGGTCAGTCCGTTGCCTTCTTCATCTTCGTGCTGTTCTGCATGAAGTTCGTATGGCCTCCGGTCATTACGGCTTTGCAAGAACGTCAGAAGAAGATCGCAGACGGCCTGGACGCCGCTAGCCGTGCGGCTCGTGACCTGGAGCTGGCCCAAGAGAAAGTGGGTCAGCAACTGCGCGAAGCCAAAGGCCAAGCAGCCGAGATCATTGAGCAAGCCAAGAAACGCGGTACCCAGATCGTCGACGAAGCCCGTGAACAGGCTCGCGTCGAAGCTGACCGTGTGAAGGCTCAGGCTCAGGCCGAGATCGAACAGGAAATCAACGGTGTCAAAGACGCGCTGCGTGCCCAATTGGGTAGCCTGGCCGTTAGCGGTGCCGAGAAGATCCTGGGCGCATCTATCGACCAAAACGCGCATGCGGAGCTGGTTTCCAAACTAGCAGCCGAAATTTAAGCGAGGGCGCGATCATGGCAGAACTGACCACGCTGGCCCGACCTTACGCCAAGGCTGCCTTTGAGCACGCCCAGGCCCACCAGCAACTGGCCTCTTGGTCAGCCATGCTCGGCCTGGCTGCAGCGGTGTCGCAAGACGACACCATGCAGCGTGTGCTCAAAGCACCGCGTTTGACGAGTACAGACAAGGCCACCACCTTTGTTGAGGTGTGTGGTGACAAGTTCGACGCCCAGGTACGCAATTTCATTCACATCGTCGCTGAAAACGATCGCTTGGCCCTGTTGCCAGAGATCGTTGAACTGTTCGAGCTGTACAAAGCCGAGCAGGAAAAGTCGATCGACGTGGACGTTACCAGTGCCTTCGCATTGAGCGATGAACAGCAAGACAAACTCGCCAAGGTTCTCAGTGCACGGCTCGGCCGAGAAGTGCGTCTGCACGCCGCGGAGGATGCCACCCTTATCGGTGGTATCGTGATCCGCGCCGGCGACCTGGTTATCGATGGCTCAGTTCGCGGCAAAATCGCGAAGCTGGCCGAAGCATTGAAATCTTGAGTTTGAAGGGGCAGCAGAGCTATGCAGCAACTCAATCCTTCCGAAATAAGTGAAATCATCAAGGGGCGTATCGAGAATCTCGATGTCGCCTCTCAAGCCCGTAACGAAGGCACTGTCGTCAGCGTATCTGACGGTATTGTGCGTATTCACGGTCTCGCCGATGTGATGTACGGCGAAATGATCGAGTTCCCGGGCGGTGTCTACGGTATGGCACTGAACCTGGAGCAAGACTCCGTGGGTGCAGTTGTCCTGGGTGCGTATACCACCCTGGCCGAAGGCATGAGCGCCAAGTGCACCGGTCGCATCCTCGAAGTTCCGGTTGGTCCGGAACTGCTGGGTCGCGTGGTCGACGCACTGGGTAACCCAATGGACGGCAAAGGCCCGCTCACCAACGTCGCGACCGACGCGGTGGACAAGGTTGCGCCGGGCGTGATCTGGCGTAAGTCGGTCGACCAGCCGGTGCAAACCGGTTACAAGTCGGTCGATGCCATGATCCCGGTTGGCCGTGGGCAGCGTGAGCTGATCATCGGTGACCGTCAGATCGGTAAAACCGCTCTG
>JAWWDH010000397.1:0-3385 GCA_033720015.1 Pseudomonas sp. | reverse complement strand
CGCCAAGCTGATGCCTGCCAGTGCCGAAATTTGCCAGCTGTTAGCCTTGCCAGGGTTATCCAGCGTGTACCAGATTCGCCGTGCGCGGCGGATTGATGGGCGCTTGGTGCTGTATGTCGAGCACTATCTCAACCCTCGCTTTTTTGCCGGAATACTCGGGTTTGACCTGACCCGCTCGCTGACCGAGTTATACGCCAGCGAGTACGGTATTCATTACGGTCGAGTGCGCTTCGATATGGTGCCCACCGCCCTGCACAGCGAAGCGGCGGCGGCACTCAAGGTAGCGGTGGGCAGCCCGGCGCTGCGCATCGTGCGGATCAATCGAGATCAGCATGGCCGCCTGATTGATTGCGATTTGGAGTTCTGGCGCCACGACGCCCTGCATGTGAGCGTCGAGGTGCCAGAGTAGGCGCAAGGCCCGGTGGCCGCTGTCAGGGCAGTTCAGCGCTGGCGTAGAAGGCTGTTAAGACTTTCACCAGGTGCGCCAGGTCATGGCTGCCGGCCAGTTCGCGGATCGAGTGCATGGCGAAGGTTGGTAGGCCGATGTCCACGGTGCGCACGCCCAGTTGGCTGGCGGTGATTGGGCCGATAGTCGAGCCGCAGCCCATGTCGCTACGGGTGACAAAGCTCTGTACCGGCACTTCGTTTTCCAGGCACAAGTGGCGGAAGAAACCGGCGGTTTCGCTGTTGGTGGCGTAACGCTGGTTACTGTTGATCTTGATCACCGGGCCGGCGTTGAGCTTGGGACCGTGATTTTCGTCATGCCGATCGGGGTAGTTGGGGTGCACGGCATGGGCGTTGTCAGCCGATACCAGCAGCGAGCGCTGAATCGTGCGGACAAAGGCGTCGCCCTCCGGCAGTACACGGCGCAATACCTGTTCGAGCATCGGTCCATCGGCACCACAGGCCGAGCTGGAGCCGACTTCTTCATGGTCATTGCACACCAGTACGCAGCTTTCCTCATCCGGGGCGGCCAACAGGGCTTGCAGCCCGGCGTAGCAGGACAGCAGGTTGTCCAATCGTGCGCCGGCGATAAAGTCGCCATTCAGGCCAATCACCGCCGCGCTTTGTGTGTCATAAAAGCTCAGCTCGTAATCGAGCACCGCATCGGCGCTGAAATCATGCTGGCGTGCCAGCTGCTCGGTAATCAGTGCGCGAAAGTCGGCGGCTTCAGGGTCGGCCAGCTGCGCAAGAAGCGGCGGCAGCTCGTTCTGTGGATTGATCGTCCAGCCTGAGTTGGCTTCACGGTTGAGGTGAATCGCCAGGTTGGGAATCACCGCAATCGGGTGTTCAAAGTCGATCAGCTGACTTTCCACCTTGCCGTCGCGGCGGTAAGTCACGCGGCCGGCCAACGACAGGTCGCGGTCAAACCAGGGGGCCAGCAAGGCACCGCCATAGACTTCCACTCCGAGCTGGAAAAAGCCCTGGCGTTGCAGTTCAGGCTGTGGCTTGACGCGCAAACACGGGCTGTCGGTGTGTGCGCCAACCAGGCGAATACCGCCCTCAAGTGCTGAGCGCTTGCCTAGCTTGAACGCGATGATCGAGGAGTCGTTACGGGTCACGTAATAGCGGCCACCGGCTTCGGTGTGCCAGCTGGCACGCTCGTCCAGGTGCTGAAAACCGGCCGCTTCAAGGCGCAGGGCCAGGCTGGCGGTGGCATGAAAGGGGGTCGGTGAGGCCTTGAGGAAATCGATCAGGCCTTGATTCAAATCTTCGCGCATAGGGCACTCCAGACGGCAAGCGCCCGAGTTTAGCGGATTTGCCCCAGGCTTTGGGCAGCAGTGGCGAACAGATCAGCGAGGGATGCTGAGCAAACTCAGCAGATAACCCTCGAACTCAGCAAACTGGCCCTGCAGTTGGCTGCCCGCCGGCCAGTCCGCATGCAGATCAATCAGCAGGCGCATGCGTACTGTATTGTCGGCGGCCACGCTCAGTAGCTCAGCATCCTGAAAGTAAAAGTGCCGCAAAACCATGGGGTAGAGCGCTTTGAACAGGCTTTCTTTGAGCGAAAAAGTCAGGCTGATGCGGCGGGCGCGCTGCTCGGCGGTCAAGCCCTCCAGGCGCAGCAGTTCGGCAGGGGTGAGTATCTCTGCCGCCAGACGCTCTGCCCGGTTGGCCGGCATGCTGCGCTCAACATCCAGGCCCAGACCGCGCCAGTCAGCGCTATGACCCACTACGGCGCCGGCCCAGCCGCTGCCATGGGTGATCGAGCCGAGCGTGGTGACAGGCCACTGCGGCGCTCGATCCTCGCCCATGCCAGGAATGGCAGCAGTGCCCGTCAGCTGCGTTAAAGCCTCACGCGCGCACAGGCGGCCGGCCAAGTATTCACTTTGGCGTTTGGCGACGCCTCGCACCGGTTGTATGGCGCAGCGGTTGAAGTCCTCGCCATGCAGGCGTGCAGGATCAAAGCGGGTGCTGATCAAACGCAACGACGGCAACGGCTGAGGTAATGGCCAGTGGTCATCAAACGGCGTACAGCAGGCAGGCAGGTAGTCTGTATTCATAGGCGCATTCTGCCGCGTGCTTGGGGCGTCGGCCAGCCGTGTTGCCTGGTTACAATTCGTTGCACAGCGACAACAAAGCTAAACGGAGTGCGTGAACGTTTTTTGCCAGACTGCGCGCTGCGTTTCTGCGGAGGCGCAGGTGAGGTTGTAGCCGGCGCGTGCGTGAGGTGTGTGCCGGCATTTCTCTGAGAATGAGTACGGGAGCCCGTTTGGGCTCCCGTTTTTTTTGCCTGGCATTCTATGGTGGTCATTCTGCCCGGCGCTGCGGCCTTACCAGCCGGGCACTCCACGCATGCTCGGGAGCTTGTGCGCGATGCCTTTATGGCAGTCGATGCAGGTGGCTTCGCCCTTGGCCAGGGCGGTGGAGTGCATCTGCCTGGCGCGCTGGCCTTGGCGGGTGAAGTCCATAAACTCAAAGTTGTGGCAGTTGCGGCACTCCAGCGAGTCGTTACTTTTCAGTCGTAGCCATTCGTGTTCAGCCAGTTCACGGCGATGGGCGAGGAATTTTTCACGGGTGTTGATGGTGCCGAAGATCTTGCCCCAGACCTCCTTGGAGGCCTGCATCTTGCGCGCAATTTTGTCGGTCCACTGGTGCGGTACGTGGCAATCCGGGCAGGTGGCGCGCACCCCGGAACGGTTGGTGTAGTGGATGGTGTCCTGCAGTTCGACATACACGTTGTCGCGCATTTCATGACAAGAGATGCAGAACTGTTCGGTGTTAGTGGCCTCCAGTGCGGTGTTGAAGCCACCCCAGAAAATGATCCCGGCGATAAACCCGCCAAGGGTGAGAAAACCCAGGCTGTAATGCACGCTCGGGCGACGCAGGATGCGCCAGTAGTCCTTGAGCAAGGCGAGCAACGATTTCATAACGCCTCCTTAGG
>JAWWDH010000396.1:0-3386 GCA_033720015.1 Pseudomonas sp. | reverse complement strand
GGAACAACAACAACTCAACATCCTGCTCGCGACATACCTGCACCAGAGTTTCCTGGGCGCGGTACTGCGCCCAGGCGGCAGCCGTGGTGCCGGCGTCCTTGGCCGAGTCGGAGTAGCCGATCATCACTTCTTGCGGCCCTTGCAGCCGCGCGCGGTAACCCTGCAATGCCAGCAGTCGGCTGATCACCGGCCCGGCGTTATTCAGGTCGGCCAGGGTCTCGAACAATGGCACCACCCGCATCGGCCGCTGCAGCCCGGCCTCTTTAAGCAGCAGTTGCACGGCCAGCACATCGGAGGCGGCACCGGCCATGGAGATCACGTAGGAGCCCAGGGACGCAGCTGGTGCGCGGGCCACCTCACGGCAGGTCGCCAACACCTCCGCGGTTTCACTGCTGGGTTTGAAATGCGCAGGCAGCAGCGGCCGGCGATTTTCCAGCTCGCTCTGCAGGAACGCCAAGTGTGCCTCTTCATCCCACTCCGCGTAACGCCCCAGGCCCAAGTAATCGGTAATTTCACTCATGGCCGCCGTGTGTCGACTGGAGTCCTGACGCACATCCAAACGCCCCATAAACAGGCCAAAAGTGGCCGCACGCCGCAGGCAATCGAGCAACGGCCCATCGGCAATCACCCCCATGCCGCAGTCATGCAGGGACTGGTAACAACACTGCAGCGGCTCGAACAGCTCGCCATTGTCTTGCAGAACTGCAGGCGGTGGCGGCAGATCATCATGCAACGCGGCCTGCGCCCAGCTGCGGGTGGCGCGCAAACGCTCGCGCAGCTGCTTGAGCATGCTGCGGTAAGGCTCGGCACTCTCCCCCACCTGCGCCAACAAGGCCGGGCTGGCCTGCTGCATGGACAGCTCAGCGGCCAGTAGGTCGATATCACGCAGGTACAGATCAGCCGCCATCCAGCGTGCCAACAACAGCACCTCACGGGTCACGCTAGCGGTGACATTCGGATTGCCATCGCGGTCACCGCCCATCCAGGAGGCGAAACGAATCGGCGCCGCATCCAGCGGCAGGTGCAACCCAGTGGCGCTGTGCAACACCTGGTCAGCCTTGCGCAGCACATTGGGGATGGCATGCCAGAGCGAATGCTCAATCACGGCAAAGCCCCACTTGGCCTCATCCACCGGGCTCGGCCGGCTGCGGCGAATTTCTTCGGTGTGCCAGGCTTCGGCAATCAACCGCTGCAGGCGTTGCTTGACCTGCTCACGCTCGGCCGCCGAGAGATCGCTATGATCGCCAGCGGCTAACTGCTCAGCCATGGCGTCGTATTTCTGAATCAGCGTGCGCCGTGCTACTTCGGTAGGGTGAGCGGTCAGTACCAGCTCGATATCCAGCCGGCCGAACTGGCGGGCCAGCGCCTCACCTTTATGGCCGTGGGTGGACAAGCGCTGTAGCAGCTCGGCGAGGATATTGTCTTCAAACGGCTGCGCTTCACCCGGCGCGCGGCGGCGCACGCGGTGGTACTGCTCGGCAATATTGGCCAGGTTGAGAAACTGGTTAAACGCCCGCGCCACCGGTAGCAACTCGTCGTCCGCCAGCTGATTCAGGGTTGCACTGAGTTGCTCCGCACCTTCCCTTGAACCCTGGCGAGAGGCTTTGGCCCCTTTGCGGATACGTTCGATCTTGTCGAGAAAAGCCGCACCATGCTGCACCCTGATGGTGTCACCCAGCAGTTCGCCGAGTTGGTGGACGTCTTCGCGCAAACGCGCATCGATTTCTGCCATGACTATTGCCTCCACTGATCCTGCTTGCAGAGTGCCCAGCGCGCCAACTTCTTACAAGTGCGCGACGCCCTTAGCGCACTTATCAGCGCAAGCACTAGTCTTAATAAGGCAAGCCCGAGCAAGAGTCGCCGGGCACCGAACGGACACGAGGCCATCATGAAAATTCACGAGCTGGTTCAGCACTGGCAGGAAAACGCCCAGGGGCGACTGAGCGCCACACCCTATCAGATCCATCTCGACCTGGAGGCCGCTGCACGCCTGGCCGCGCTGCAGGAGATGTACCCCAAACACCACGTCGAGGAACTGCTTGGCGAGCTGCTCGGCGCAGCCCTCGATGAACTGGAAGCCAGCCTGCCCTACGTCAAGGGCAACAAAGTGGTGGCCACCGACGAATTGGGTGACCCGCTGTATGAAGATATCGGCCTGACGCCGCGCTTTCTCGCCCTGTCACGCAAGCATCTGCACGAGCTAAGCCTGCAACAGGAAAAAGCCGAGCACTGACAACAATCAGCTGCCGCGCAGATTGCCGGCAGCTCCCTCTCAGCATAAACCCAGACCGCCCCAGAGCTCTAACCGGAGCGCCCTAGCCGTCAGCTACTACACTGCAAAGCATAGGCACCTCAATGTGCCAATCAGCGCAGGAGTCGCAAACCATGTTCAAGTTTCCCGCAACGCGCTCACTGAAAACCTTGGCATTGGTCGGAGCTGTATTTCTGGCCGGCTGTGCCGGAAACCCACCAACAGAGCAATTCGCTTTGACCAATACGGCGGTGAAAGCGGCAGAAACAGCCGGGGCTGCCGAGTTTGCTCCACTGGAACTGAAGTCTGCACGCGACAAATCTCGTCTGGCCGAGCAGGCCAATTTCGACAAGAACTATGCACAGGCAAGCAACCTTGCCGAACAGGCCGAGTGGGACGCTCGGGTAGCAGAGCGTAAGGCCCGCGCAGCCAAGGCAGAGAAGGCCGTAATGGATGCCGAGAAAGGTATCGAAGAGCTTCGCGAGGAAGGTTTGCGCAGCGCCGAATGATTATTACGTCCAGTCGCCTAACGTAACCTGCCTCCCATGAGGAATCAGACCATGCATAAACACATCATGTTTCCCGCCCTATTCATTCTCAGCGCAGGCCTTACCGCGTGCGCAACGCCCCCCAACGACAACCTCGAGCAAGCCCGAGCCAACTACTCCAACCTGGAAAGTGACCCTCAATCACTGAAGCTAGCAGCCCTGGAAACCCAGGCCGCCGAGAAGACCCTAGACAGTGCCGACCAGGCTTATCGCGAGGGTGAAAACAAAGCATCCGTCGACCAGCTGGCCTACGTGGCCAATCAGAAAGTCGAGCTCGCCAAACACACCATTGCATTGAGAATCGCTGAACAGAAGCTCGGCAACATGGCCAACCTTCGCGCCCGCGCACGCCTTGAGGCACGCGACGCGCAAATCCGTAGTTTGCAGGAGTCAATGCAAGCCAAGCCAACCGAGCGCGGCGCGATGATTACCTTCGGGGATGTGCTGTTCGACCTGAACAAGGCTGATTTACGGCCCAGCGCCTTCGGTAAAATTCAAACCCTCGCGCAATTTCTTAAAGACAACCCGGAGCGCAAGGTTCTAGTTGAAGGCTTTACCGACAGCACCGGCTCAAGCCAATACAACCT
>JAWWDH010000395.1:0-3405 GCA_033720015.1 Pseudomonas sp. | reverse complement strand
TCAGCGGCCGGGTCAACGGCGCCATACAAACCGGATTACGCCCGTTACAAAAAATGGGCCTGGGACAATGACATGCGCCAGCTAACCCTACTTCTCGCAAGCGCCCTGTGCAGCCAGATAGTGCTGGCCGACACAGTCATGCAGGCCACCGCCAGCATCAACCAAAGCGGCCAGAGCCACCAAGGTGTACTGATGCTTAACCAAGCCAGCGGCGACGACCAACAGCAAGTCAACGCCCGCGCAATAGCCATCGGCAGCGGTGCCAACGCGCAAGCTTCGGCAACGATCAACGTGCAGCAGGGTGCCGACAATTACCCCATCAACCCAGCCGGAGTTAAAGCCCTCGCCAGCATCGACGGCAGCTCCTTCTCCAACAGCCGAGGGGTTGTGGGTATTAATCAGGGGGCCGGCAGCGGCAACCAACAGATCAACGCCATGCGGATCGTCAGTGGCCTTCCGCAGGGTCTGGATGACAGTGCTCTGGCGCAACAAAGCGTCAGGCCGTCAAGTATCTCAGGTGCAGCAGAACCGCAAAGCGGAGAGCGCATAGTCTCGGTAGACGACAGCGCATTTGGTAACAGCCGTGGTGTGGTCCAGTTGAACCAGAGTGCCGGTATAGGCAATCGCAGTATCAATAGCCTCGGCATACGGATCACGGAGTAACTCCGCGTATCCGCCAACATAACCGCGAAGGGAGAAACAACAATGAAAACTCAATTCATGCTCAAGCCGCTGGTATTCACACTGGCTGCCATAGTCTCCGCAGGCGTCTATGCGAGCGAAGGAAATGGTGGTGACCACTACGGCCCAATGAATGGCGGCAACGCCAGCATTGTCGACAGCCAAAATAACCATGACAACTTGGTGCGCAACGAAGGCACCGAGAACGACGCAAGTGTGAGCGGTTCGCTCAGGGGCGCTTCGGGTAATGTC
This sequence comes from Pseudomonas sp., assembly GCA_033720015.1. Classification (GTDB taxonomy): domain Bacteria; phylum Pseudomonadota; class Gammaproteobacteria; order Pseudomonadales; family Pseudomonadaceae; genus Aquipseudomonas. The sequence goes on along the minus strand of JAWWDH010000395.1, from coordinate 2,472 downwards.
GGCGTAAACGTGGCCGCCGGTGACAATAACCAGCAAGCCAACGCCGGGGCAATTGCCGTGGCAGATGCTCACTGGGTATTCGGTGCTGCCGCCAGCGCCAACATCGATGTTGATCAAACTGCGCGCAACAACACGCTGCGCAACTTCAGCGTGCCTAACACCGCGTCGCTGACCGATTCGGGCAACAACGCCAGCGGTAACGTGGGCATCAACATCGCCGCCGGCAACTACAACCAGCAGAAGAACGACATGGCCATTGGCGTGTCGGAAACCGCTTATGCGGCGAATGCTGGCGTGAATGTCAGCCAAGTGTCCAAAAACAACGTCACCAAGAACAATGCCACCCTGGACTACGGCTCAGTGGCTGTTAGCCTCAGCATGAATGCTCAAGGCAGCTACTCCGGGCAGTCTGACCAGATCGGCGATGTTTATCCGGATATCTGGACTGGGTCTTCTCACCCAAATGGCCGCGCAGACGGACACTTTGACTTGGATACTGCCACCCAGGGCGGCTCCGATCTGAATGGTGATGGTGGCGCCCTGGCCTTCAACGAGGCAGGTACTCTCGGCCTGGCGGGTTCGGTTACCGGCTCTATCCCGGTTGTTGCCGGCTTCATTAGCCCAGTGACCAACACTGCCAGCATCAGCGGCTCGCTGAATGGTGCCAGCGGTAACGTTGGCGTTAACGTGGCAGCCGGTGGCGGCAACCAGCAGAGCAACTCGCTGGCCGTGGCCGTTGGCTGTACTGCTTGCGCGTCTAGTGGCGAGTAAATAACAGGCAGCGCGGGGTGCCAACAAGGGCTCCGCGCTTTTTCACAGGTGCTTCCAAAACCGGAGTATTGAAACCCATGTTCCGTTTTGTACCGACCCTAATGCTCTGCTCTGCTCTCTGCGGATTTTATCTGCAGCCGGCAACAGCCGCGCAAAACATGCCGTTCGCGGTATTGCCTGGCGGTGGGGTGGTGTTCAAGCCGGTGCAAAGTATGCGTGAGCGACGCTTCAGTGATCTGGTGGAACAAAAAACCGATTTCAGCTGCGGCGCAGCCGCTGTAGCGACCATTCTTAACCAAGCCTATGGCTGGGATTTGAGTGAAGAAGATGTGATCCACGGCATGCTGGCAGTGGCCGACGAAGAGCAGGTACGCAGCAAGGGCTTCTCCATGCTCGACATGAAGAACTATGCGACCAGCTTGGGCATGCGCGCCCGCGGTTACCGTATCGACAGCAGTCAACTCAAAAGCATCAGCATCCCGGTGATCGTTCTGATCGAAGTACGAGGCTACAAACATTTCGTGGTGATGCAGCGCACATCCGATGATTCGGTGTACGTCGGCGACCCAGTGCTCGGCCACAAGAAAATGAGCCTGGAAGAATTCTCTAAGGGCTGGAACGGCATTGCATTTGCCCTGATCGGCCCCGGCTATGACCGCAACAACCCACTGCTTGACCCACCTGAGCCATTGACCGCCAGGAACCGTTTACCCGGCTACAAATTGGTCAACGATGCCGAGCTGATGGAGTTCGGATTCATTCAGAGTGATTTTTTCTAGCACACAGTGCGCGTGGGCAGGATGCCCCGGGAGACTGCAATGAAACTCAAAACATGGATGCTTGCCAGCCTGCTGCTACCGGCGATGCCGGTTGGCGCATCGAGTCTGTTTCAACCTATCGAAATCACTGACGCAGAGATGTCTACCCTGCGCGGTCGCTACATATTGCCCGAAGGCATCGTGCACTTTGGCGTGACCATGTCGACCTCATGGCGCAACAGCAGCGGCGCAACCATTGGCGCCCAAGTTAATCTGACAGTGAATAACCTGTCGGCCAATCTGAGCGTCACCCCGCTCGATACAGCAGGCAATGGCAGCCTGCCCGGCCAAGGCCAGGGCCAAGTCATCGGAGGCCAAGGCCTTAACAACGTCCAGGGCATATCCCAGAGCGTGCGTACGGCCGGCGACTACAACAATGGCGAGAACTATGTGGACGTCAATATCACCCGCAGCTCAGGGCAGCCGATCTCGACTACGGGCCAAAGCTGGGGTGGCAACCAGCAATACAGCAACGCAGCGGGGACGGTACAGGTCTCTTCCGCTAACGGTGGCCTGCAGATGCAGTTACAAGCCAGCCAGGGCCAGGGGGCGGCCAGCAACTCAATCGGTCGTGGCGGCCTAAACCAGCAGGCCAATATCGGCGGCACCTTTAATCAGGTTCGCAACCTCACCTCACTGACCGTAGCCATGCAAGAAAACCCAACGGCGCAGCAGCGGGTCTACTGCAACCTGACCCAGTTAGGCGTCAGCCCACGCGCTGGTTATTAAGGGGCTGACTTGGCCGTAGTATTTTTTGCAGGCACGTGCATGCCAACGCCTGCAATCCCCCCATCTTTAAACCGATGTTTTAGGCGCAGCCTGGGAAGTGCGTCTAGGCTGGTCAAATAACAATCAGAAATGATAGGGAGATACTCTTATGCGC
>JAWWDH010000394.1:0-3418 GCA_033720015.1 Pseudomonas sp. | reverse complement strand
TATCGGCGCGGGGCTGGGCCATATGTCGTTATGGCTGGCTGAGCGCGGCCATCAGGTGACCCTGGCCGAGCCCGCCGCGCCGATGCTGGCCGGCGCCCGCGAGCGTTTTGCCGCCGCCGGCCAGTCGGCCACGTTTATTCAGACGCCTTGGCAGGAACTGCTCGGCCAACTTGAGCAGCCCTTTGACCTGGTGATCTGCCACGCGGTACTGGAATGGCTGGCCGAGCCGCACAGTATTTTGCCGGTGCTGCATCAACTGTGCGCACCGGGCGGCTGGTTATCGCTGGCGTTCTACAACAAGGATGCCTTGATCTACCGCAACCTGCTCAAAGGGCACTTCCGCAAACTGCGCAAAGCCGAGTTCGCCGGCGAGAAACAAAGCCTGACCCCACAAATGCCGCTTGATCCACGCGAGCTGGCAGCGCAACTTGAACTGAGCTGGCGAGTCGAAAGCCAGAGTGGTGTGCGGGTGTTCCACGACTATATGCCGCAGCCGTTCCAGGCCAAGGCCGAACTGATCGACCTGCTGGAAATGGAACTGGCCTACCGGCGCCACCCCAGCTTTGCCGGCCTCGGTCGTTATCTACACTGGATCTGTCGGCCCCAATGATTTCACCGCCACCGGCTCTGGAGGCAGCACATGTTCAAGCTCAGCGTTCTACTGCTACTGCTCACCCTGGCGGCTTGCCAGAGCCAAAACCCCTATGCACCCAATAGCCAGCGCCTGGCGCCAGCACCCGCGCACACCGCCCAGCCGCTGGATCGCAGCGCCTACCCGGCACCGCCGCGTGATTACGCCCGCTACCGCACCTGGAGCTGGCAACGCCTGCCGGCCGCTACCGCCTGGGCCAGTTCCGAACAGGTGCAGGAAGCCCTGAGCAACGCCCTCGACCAACGCGGCCTGCGCCCGTACCGGGCCGGGGCCAGCAGCGACCTACAGGTCACTGCCGAGCTGCGCGTGGAACAGCGTGTCCGTCAGGTTCGCGAAGACTACGGCAGTCATTACGGTAACAGCCGTTATGGCGACCAATACGGCATGTGGGGCAGCGTGCCGCTGGTGCGCAGCTATAGCGAAGAGGTCATCGTGGTGCGCATTGACCTGTTCGACGGCCAAGATGGCCAACCCGTCTGGAGCGCCAGCGCCGAAACCCTGAGCAGCGGCAGCCAGAGTGAACGCGCGGCCGCCCTGCGCAACGCTATTCAACAGGCCATGACGGCTTACCCACCGAACTGACCGCAGTCTCCGAGGAGCGCCTCATGCGTGCATCACTGTTGCTATTGCCCCTGCTGCTGATACTCAGCGCCTGCCAGACGCCACGACTGGAACGCGACTTTGATCCCGGCCGCGACTTTGCCGCCTACCGCAGCTGGAGCTGGCAGGAACCTGGCGTGCAGTACAAGCCCGATGATCCCCGCCTCAACAGCGACCTCACCGGCCAGCGCATCCGCGCCGCAGTCAGCGAGCAACTCGAACAGCGCGGCCTGCGCGCTGCGGCAGGCAACACCCCAGGCGACCTCAAGGTGCAGGTCTGGTTGATCGTCGACAAGCGCCAGCAGCAAGTCAGCACCCAGGTTGGCGGGAGCTGGGGCGACCCATGGGACGGCGGCTTCTGGGGCGGCCCGAGTTATGTGGAAACCCGCAACGTGGACTATCAGGTCAGCACCTTGCAGATTGATTTGCTCGACGGCAAAGACGGCCAGCTGGTCTGGCGCGGCAGTGCCGAACAGGTGCTGCGTAACCGCCAACCCACCCCACGCGAGCGTGAAGCCGCGATTCGCCAGACCGTCGCCGAAGTGCTGAGCCAATACCCGCCGCGCTAAGCAACGCTTACTCGCGATACGCCAGGCAAGCACCCAGGCAGCCTAAAGCTGACGAGGCAAACAGCTTTTGCGGCATAATCGCCCGCTTTATCTGTTCTGGAGCGCCCCATGCCTGCCCCGATCTGGTGGTTACTGGCCCTGCCATTTGTTGCCGGCGCCTGCCTGCCGCTGCAAGCGGGCATCAATGGTCAGCTGGCCAAACATGTCTCCAGTGTTTTGGCCGCTTCACTGGTGTCCTTTGCCGTTGGCACCTTGGCCCTGTTGATTTTAGTGCTGGCTCAGCGAGAGGTCCCCAGCCTCGGGGCCTTGAAAGGCCTGAGCTGGTGGCACTGGAGCGGCGGCCTGCTGGGCGTGATGTTTATCGCCACCGCCGCCTTTGCCGGGCCCAAGGTCGGTGCCGTGCTGTTTATGGCGCTGGTGATCGCCGGGCAACTGAGTATGGCCGTAACCCTGGACCACTTCGGCTGGGCTGGCTTTCGCGAGGCACCGATTAGCGCCGGCAAGCTTGGCGGCCTGCTGCTGATCATCGCCGGCATCTGGCTAATCCGCCGCGGCTAGGCCGGAGGCCGCGGCCTGCCAGGGTGTCTGCCGATACTCGGTATGTTAAGGTGGCCGCCCTTTTCGCCTGACTGGATAGAGGCAGGTCGCAATGACACTGGCCCGACCATCACGTTGGTTGCCTACGCCGCCATAGCGTTTTGCCCCTATCGCGCAAAGCCCGGCAGGTTAAACACCGCGCCCGGCGTTGCTCATGCGCACGCCCAATTAGGCTGCGCTACGCTCGATGTACCCCGTTTTATTAGCCCATCCGCCCTGCCCTTGCGTGCATTTGCGGAGCCCAGCCTGCGGAACCCACGATGCTACAAAGCCTGAAAAACACCTGGTTCTTTAATATTCGCGGCGATGTACTCGCCGGCCTCGTCGTCGCGCTTGCGCTGATCCCGGAAGCCATCGCGTTTTCCATTATTGCTGGGGTTGACCCAAAAGTCGGCCTGTACGCCTCGTTCTGCATTGCCGTGGTGATTGCTTTTGTTGGCGGTCGTCCGGGCATGATCAGCGCGGCCACCGGGGCCATGGCCTTGGTGATGGTGACGCTGGTCAAGGAGCACGGCCTGCAATACCTGCTGGCCGCCACGCTGCTGACCGGGGTACTGCAGATTCTCGCCGGTTATCTCAAGCTGGGCAGCCTGATGCGCTTCGTCTCGCGCTCGGTGGTTACCGGTTTCGTTAACGCCCTGGCGATTCTGATCTTTATGGCGCAACTGCCGGAACTGACCAACGTCACCTGGCATGTCTACGCCATGTGCGCCGCCGGCCTGGGCATCATCTACCTGTTTCCCTACGTGCCGAAGCTCGGCCAGCTGATCCCTTCGCCACTGGTATGCATTCTGACCATGACCGCCGTGGCGATGTACTTCGGCCTGGATATCCGCACCGTCGGTGACATGGGCGAGCTGCCAGACACCCTGCCGATCTTCCTCTGGCCAGACGTACCCCTGAACCTGACTACGCTTAAAATCATATTACCGTACTCGATTGGTTTGGCCGTAGTTGGTTTGCTCGAATCGATGATGACGGCGACTATCGTCGATGATTT
>JAWWDH010000393.1:0-3474 GCA_033720015.1 Pseudomonas sp. | reverse complement strand
GCAGGCCCCTGCGGGCCCTCGGGGCCGGGCGGACCCGTCGGTCCCGGCGGACCCTCGGGACCTTCCGGGCCAACCGGGCCGACGTTGCCCTGTGGGCCTTGGACGCCCTGCGGACCCTCCGGGCCAGCCGGTCCAGTCTCGCCCTTGACGCCCTGCGGCCCCTGCGGCCCCTGAATGCCCTGCGGCAGGGTGTGGCGAATATCACTGACCTTCTTGCGCACTTGATAGAACAGCTCGGGTATGTCTACCGAGTGCATGGAGTCGCGGGCCACGAAGGTGACCTGGGACTCGCCAGGACGCGAGAACGAGATGATTTTGTCGTACTCGCCGGTCTCCATCAGTTTCTTTTCAATGCGCTCGGTGACCTGCTGGGCCACCTCTTCGGCGCTCGCCCCTGGCCAGTTGGTGCGCACCACCATGGCCTTGAAGGTAAAGGGCGGGTCTTCGCTCTGACCCAGCTTGGTGTAGGACAGCGCGCCGACCACAGCCAGCAACAGCATGAGATACAGCACGATTTGGCGGTTGCGCAGCGCCCAGGCGGACAGGTTGAAATCCATCGGGCTTACTCCTTGGCCGTGAGCTGGACAACACGGTTGTCACGGTCAACCGGACGCACCTGCAGGCCTTCGCGCAGCACCTGGCCACCGGCGGCGACGACCCAATCGCTGGCCTGCAAACCTTCGAGTATCGGTACGCTGTTCTCACCGTAGGCACCGATGCGCACGTGGGTGCGCTTCAGCGTGGAGTCTTTCGGGTCGACTACCCAAACGTAGGGCTGGCCCTTCTCGGCGGTCAGCGCCGACAACGGCACCGCCAACGGCACTTCACCGTTATGGGCGATAAACACGCGGGCACTCTGGCCGAGTTCGGCCGGCACCTTGCCCTCGGTAAACGCCACACGGGCGGCGAAGGTGCGCGACTGCGGGTCGGCCGATGGCGAGATTTCACGAATACGTCCGGGGAAGCGCTGGTCCGGCTGTGACCAGAGCTCGACCGCGACCTCCTGGCCGACCTTGAAGCGTTCGAAGGCTTGCTCCGGCAGGTTGATCATTACTTCCCGCTCGCCATCAGCCGCCAAGGTGAACACCGTTTGCCCGGCCGCCACCACCTGCCCGACCTCAACCATGCGCCGTGCGACCACACCATTCTGCGAGGCGCGCAGCACGGCATAACCAGCCTGGTTGCTGGCCACGTTGAACTCGGCGCGCACCTGCTTGACCCGTGCCTCACCGGAGCGGTAGGTGTTTTCCGCATTGTCATACTGCGAGCGGCTGACCAGATTACGCGCCAGCAAGGTTTTGTAGCGATCACGCTCGGCACGCACTAACTGCAGGTTGGCCTCGGCCGCTGTCAGCTGGGCGCGGATGGCTTCCAGCTGCAAGCGCACATCCTGCGGATCCAGCTCGGCCAGGGGCTGATCCTTCTTCACCTGCGCGCCGACATCGACCAGGCGCTTGCTCACCTTGCCGCCGATACGGAAGGCCAACTCCGGCTCTAGGCGCGCGCGCACCTCACCGGGGTAGGCATCCATCAACTCGCCGGCCAGCTGCGGCTGCACCACCATAGCCGGGCGCACGGCAACCGCAGCGGGCTCGCCATTGCCACAGGCAGCAAGCAACAGAATAAGACTGGCAGGCAGAGCAACAGACAGGGCATGACGAAACATGATGACTAACCTTTGTGAGGCTTTTGAATATTCAAACTGACGGGTATAGTAAAAATAGCAAACTCACTAGTCCAGTATTAAAAACAACCATGCCAAATAACCTGTTGCCCACCAGCGGCCCCGGTCGCCCGAAAGACCTGGCCAAGCGCAAAGCCATTCTCGAAGCGGCGAAGACCCTGTTTCTCAGCAATGGCTATGACGGCAGCAGCATGGACGCGATTGCCGCCGAGGCCGGGGTTTCCAAGCTCACGGTGTACAGCCACTTCACCGATAAGGAACGGTTGTTTGCCGAGGCGATTAAATCCAAATGCGAGGAGCAACTGCCGCAATTGTTGTTCGCACTGAGCGATGACGTGCCGGTTGAACAGCTGCTACTGAGTATTGGCCGCGCGTTCAGCGAGCTGATTAACAGCCGCGAGTCGGTGGAACTGCACCGGGTGATGGTAAGCCTGGCCGCGCAGGACTCGAAGCTCTGCAAGGTGTTCTACGAGGCGGGGCCGGGGCCGGTACTGCAAGGCATGGCCGACCTGCTGCGCCAAGCTGACCTGGCCGGCAAGCTGCGCGTAGCCGATCCACTGAGCGCGGCGGATCAGTTCTTCTGCCTGATCAAGGGCGGGGTTAACTTTCGCCTGCTGATCGGCTGCGGCGAAGCCCTGCAAGGTGCCGCAGCCGAAGCCCACGTGCGTGATGCGGTCAACGTATTCTTACGTGCTTATCACGCCGACACAGCCGAGTAGATTGTGCCGGCGCATGCGCAGCCCAACCTAAACGAGCCACGCGCCAGCCTTTACTCGCTGGCGGCTTGCAGCTTTTTCTTCGGGTAGATGTCGTACCGACTGGATTTACCTTCCAGGGCATAGCCGGGCTTGGCCCCCTCAATCAGCGGCGCCTTGCGTGGGCGCTTGACCACCACCCGATGAGTCGCCAGCGCCAACGCGGCCTCAAGTAACGCCGGCGCATCCAGGTCATCGCCGACAAAGGGCCGGAACAGACGCATCTCTTTCTTCACCAGCGCGCTCTTGTCGCGATGCGGGAACATCGGGTCGAGGTAGATCACCTGCGGCGGCTCGCCCTGCCAGGCGCGCATCAGCTCGATGGCATTGCCCGTCAGCAACTGCATCCGCGCGGCAATCGGCGCGACCTCGCGGTCCAGCGCCGCACGGGCCAGACCATCTTCCAGCAATGCGGCAATCAATGGCTGGCGCTCAATCAAGGTCATCTCGCAGCCCAGACTGGCCAGCACGAAGGCATCGCGGCCCAGGCCAGCGGTAGCATCCAACACGCGTGGGCGTACTCCTGCCTGCACGCCCACCGCCTTGGCAATCATCTGCCCACTGCCACCCCCGAATAATCGCCGGTGCGCCACCGCGCCCTCGACAAAGTCCACCTTGACCGGGCCTGGCGCCTGCGGCCCCAGCTCCACCAGTTGCAAGCCGCCCTCGCCCAGCTGCAGAGCAAACTCACTGTCGCCCTCCAGAGGCAAGCCCAGGCGCTGTGCCCACTGTTCGGCCGCGGCCTGCAAATGGGGCGCCAGGGCCTGCATACGAATTCTGGCTATTAGCCGCTCATCACTCATCAGAAAATGTGCTCAAAAATCACTCAATTGACCGCCGCAGCGGCCGACAACATGCCTAAGCGGCATTTTGCCAGACCCGGCAGCATCAAGCCGTACCGAGTTCGCCATGTTCGATGTGATTTCTGCCCCACGCAGCGCCGCACCGTCGGCCGCCAACACCAGCTCAATCAGCGAAACGCTGGAGGATGGCAAGCGCGCCTCGCTGAATTACCAGATTCTGCGGCGCACCCTG
>JAWWDH010000392.1:0-3475 GCA_033720015.1 Pseudomonas sp. | reverse complement strand
TCTACCTGATCGGCTTTCTGGTGCCGATTCGCGAATCGGGCTCGCTGATCCCACAACTGTTTATCGCCAGCTACATTCGCGCCGTGGCGGTGCGTAAATGGATCTGGATCCTCGGCAGCCTGGTGCAAGCGGCCGCTATCGGAGCCATCGGCCTGGTGGCGTGGACGCTGGACGGCGTCATAGCGGGTTGGGCAATCATTGCGCTGTTGGTGCTGTTCAGCCTGGCTCGGGGTTTAAGCTCGGTGGCCTCGAAAGACGTACTCGGCAAGACCATCCCCAAGACCCGCCGCGGCCAGGTCAATGGCTGGTCAGCCAGCAGCGCAGGCCTGGTCACCGCCGCCCTGGCCTTGCTGCTGTTGCTCAGCGGTGCCGCTCAGCTGCCGCCTCAAGCCTATGGCCTGCTACTCGCGGGTGCCGGCCTGCTGTGGCTGATCGCCGCAGCGATTTATGCCCGTATCAGCGAGTTTCCAGGGGAAACCGAGGGCGGTGGCAATGCCGTGGTCGAAGCCATGAAGCGCCTCGATATCCTGCGCAGCGACCGCCCCTTCCGGCGTTTCGTGATCACCCGCGCGCTACTCCTGTGTTCGGCCCTGAGCGCGCCTTACTACGTGGTGCTGGCCCAGCAGAAGCTCGGCTCGGCAGCCACCACCCTGGGCTTGTTTATGCTGGCCAGCGGTGCCGCGAGCCTGCTCTCCGCGCCGCTGTGGGGACGCTTCGCCGACCTCTCCAGCCGTCGGGTGATGATGCTCGCTGCCGTGTTGAGCGCCAGCCTTGGCCTGCTAGTCTATCTACTCGACAACCTGCAACCGAGCTGGCTGGCCGTCGGCTGGATGCTGCCGGCACTGTACTTTTGCCTGAGCATTGCCCACCAAGGCGTGCGCATTGGCCGTAAGACCTACGTGGTCGATCTGGCGCAGGGCAACCGCCGCACGGATTATGTGGCGGTCAGCAATACCCTGATCGGGGTGATTCTACTGCTGCTCGGCTTCGCCGGAGCCCTCGGCACGATCATGACGGTCAGCCAGATTATTCTGTTGCTGTCATTGCTTGGTGCCTTCGGCGCAGTCATGGCAGCCGCGCTGCCGGAAGCTGAATAATGCGCATGCTCACAGCGCAAACCCTATCGAATTAAACGAGCACAAACCGCTGATTAATCCACCCCTGGCGATAATCCGAGGAGCCCGTCATGAGCACACGACCCGAGGCCGATGTTCCGACCTTTCTCGAGAGCATCTTTGAGCGTCTAAACGCGGCTGATGATGTGCGCCAGCGTCTGGCTTGTGCCAAGCTCACCGCCCAAGTGAGCATTCCGGTGCGCATGGACGATGGCGCGCTAAAAGTATTCCAAGGCTGGCGCGTGCAGTACGACGACACCCGCGGGCCGACCAAGGGCGGTGTGCGATTCCACCCCAAGGTCTCGGCGGAGAAAGTGACCCACCTGAGTTTCTGGATGACCATCAAGTGCGCCGTGGTCGACCTGCCGTTCGGGGGCGCCAAAGGCGGCATCTGCGTCGACCCCAAGGGGCTTTCCAAGCTAGAACTGGAGCGCCTATCGCGCGGTTATATCCGCGCCATCCATGACCTGATCGGCCCAGACCGAGACATCCCGGCCCCCGACGTCAACACCAACGCCACGGTGATGGGCTGGATGGCTGACGAGTACGCACAGATCGAGCGCCGCCAGGTGCCCGCGATGATCACCGGCAAACCCATGGGGCTCGGTGGCTCGGCAGGCCGCGTAACCGCCACCGGGCGCGGCGCCCTGCAAGTGCTGCAACTGTGGGCCAAGCGTGAAAATAAATCGCCGGAAAAGCTACGCATCGCCGTGCAGGGTTTCGGCAACGCCGGCTATCACTTCGCGCGACTGGCCCATGACGCGGGTTATCGCATCGTCGCCATCTCTGACTCCAAGGGCGCGATCTATGACGAGGAAGGCCTGGCGCCTCAGCCGATCTGGGAGCACAAGAACCAAACACGCGAGCTCAAGGGCATGGTCTATTGCGACGAATCGGTATGCGAACAGAGCAAAGCCGAAAGCATTGACCAGCAGAAACTGCTTGAACTGGATGTCGACGTACTGGTCCTCGCGGCCCTGGAGAACGCCGTCAACGAAGACAACGCCGAGCGGATCAAGGCCAAGGTCATTCTCGAAATCGCCAACGGGCCGGTCACCAGCAAAGCCGACCAACTGCTGGCTGAGGCTGGCGTGCTGATCCTGCCCGATGTGCTAGTGAATGCCGGCGGGGTAATCGTCAGTCACCTCGAATGGGTGCAGAACCGCACCGGTGACTACTGGACAGAAGGCACCATCGAGCAGCGCCTGGACGAACGCATCGGCCAGGCCGCCGAGGCCTGTTTCGCGCGCGCCGAAGAACAGCAGGTAAGCATGCGCACTGCCGCCTACCTGCAGGGTGTAGCCCGCATTGCCGAAGCCATGAGCAAACAAGGCACACGCACCTATTTTAACGAGCACAACGACTGACACCCCCTCAATGCAGCCCATGCGGCATTGAGGGGGTGTCAGCAACAGGCAGACCGATTAAAATCCGCAGCTGACCTGTGCCCGCTTCTTAGGCAGACACACGATTCATCCGACCGCACCGACCGAGAGAGCACCCATGGGCGCACAATGGAAAGCCAAACCTAAAGAAGCCGCCGCCAACGCCAGAGGCAAGATCTTCGGCCGACTGGTCAAGGAAATCATGATCGCCGCCCGTAACGGTGCCGACCCTGACCTCAACCCCAAGCTGCGCCTGGCGATTCACCAGTCGAAAAAAGCCTCGATGCCCAAGGAAACCCTCGATCGGGCGATCAAGAAAGGCGCCGGCCTGCTGGGCGACACCGTGACCTTCCACTCGGCCACCTATGAAGGCTTTGCGCCGCATCAGGTGCCGGTGATCATCGAATGCCTGACCGACAACATCAACCGCACCGTAGCGGAAATCCGCGTGCTGTTTCGCAAGGGCCAGATGGGCGCATCCGGTTCGGTCACCTGGGATTTCGACCACGTGGGCATGATCGAAGCCTCACCAGAGGGCGATGCCGATGCCGAATTGGCGGCCATTGAAGCCGGCGCTCAGGACTTCGAGCCGTCGGATGAAGGCGCCACACTGTTTATCACCGAGCCGACCGACCTCGATGCCGTCTGCCGTGCATTGCCGGATCACGGTTTCAGCGTCAACGCGGCAAAAATCGGCTACATCCCGAAAAACCCAGTCGATAGCCTGACGGCCGAGCAGCTCGAAGAAGTCGAAGCCTTCCTCGAAGCCCTCGATGCGCATGATGACGTGCAAAACGTCTATGTCGGGCTCTCCGGCTAACTAACGCAGCGTACCGGCTCGCTCGGCAGGACGCTCAGCGGGCCCACGCACGCCACAAACTTGCGTGCGCCGTTCGTCAAACAGGCCGATTGCTGCTCCGCGCAACGCCCAAAGCGAGTAGAATCGCCGGCCGCCGCGCCGCCAGCGCCCGGCGT
>JAWWDH010000391.1:0-3478 GCA_033720015.1 Pseudomonas sp. | reverse complement strand
ATACCGAGCCTTTCTGGGGCAAAGATGGTCAGACGCTGTACTTCACGTCGGATCGTTCCGGTAAGCCACAAATCTACAAAACCAACATCAACAGCGGTGCGGCTGAGCGTGTGACCTTTATTGGTAACTACAACGCTAATCCGAAGCTGTCAGCTGATGAGAAAACCCTGGTTATGATTCACCGCCAGGATGGTTACACCGTGTTCAAGGTGGCTGCACAAGACCTGCAGCGCGGCAATTTGCGGATACTTTCAGATACCAGTCTGGATGAGTCGCCTACTGTTGCGCCCAACGGCACCATGGTAATCTACGCCACCCGCCAGCAGGGCCGGGGAGTCTTGGTATTAGCGTCCACCAATGGACGTGTGAGGCTCCCTCTTCCTACCGCTCAAGGCGAAGTTCGAGAGCCTTCTTGGTCCCCTTACCTGAACTGATGCGGCGCTACACCGTTGTTTGTTTGAAATACTGCTTAACACACTGGGGTTCATTAGGAGTTACATGATGGAAATGCTGAAATTTGGTAAGTTCGCTGCACTGGGTTTGGCTCTCGCCGTTGCTGTAGGTTGTTCCTCCAAAGGCGGCGACGCTGCTGGTGAAGGCGCGATCGATCCTAACGCTGGTTACGGTGCCAACACTGGCGCTGTTGATGGCAGCCTGAGCGAAGAAGCTGCTCTGCGCGCTATCACCACTTTCTACTTCGAATACGACAGCTCCGACCTGAAGCCAGAGGCCATGCGCGCTCTGGACGTGCACGCCAAAGACCTGCAAGGCAATGGCGCTCGCGTAGTTCTGGAAGGCCACGCTGACGAGCGCGGTACTCGTGAATACAACATGGCTCTGGGCGAGCGTCGCGCCAAGGCTGTGCAGCGTTACCTGGTACTGCAGGGCGTTTCCCCGGCTCAACTGGAACTGGTTTCCTACGGTGAAGAGCGCGCAATCGCCACTGGTAACGACGAGTCCTCGTGGGCTCAAAACCGTCGCGTCGAACTGCGTAAGTAATTCGATATGCGAACGTGCCGCCGTGCTTTAACCGTTTTGGCGCTCAGCCTGCCGCTTGCGGCGTGGGCTGAGGTTCCCGTGGTGGATAACAATGCCGGTTACGGCAGCAGTTATCCGCCTGCTGGTTACGGTACGTCCGGCACCTACGCGGAGACAGGGGCTGCGGCTCCTGTCTCGGCGCAGGGCATGCTGTTCAACCAGTTGCAGCAGATGCAGCAAGAGATCGCGCAACTGCGCGGTACGCTGGAAGAGCAACAGAATGAAATTCAGCGTTTAAAGCAAGAAAGCCTGGAGCGTTATCAGGATCTTGATAAGCGTCTGAGTGGTGGCGCAGCAGGTGCTGCAGTCAGCCAGAACTCTTCAACCGCTGGTGCAATCAATGCCAGCGGTACGCCGACCCCGCCAGTCGCGGGGCAGTCGGCCAGTAATGAACCGGCCGATCCGGCCAAGGAAAAACTGTTCTACGAAGCGGCTTTTGACCTGATTAAAGCCAAGGACTTCGACAAGGCTAACCAGGCTTTCGCCGCATTCTTGCGTAAATACCCCAACAGCCAATACGCGGGCAATGCGCAGTATTGGTTGGGCGAAGTCAACCTTGCGCAAGGTAATCTGCAGGGCGCAGGCCAAGCCTTTGCACGGGTCAGCCAGGCTTACCCGAGCCACGCCAAGGTGCCGGACTCACTGTTCAAACTGGCCGATGTTGAGCAGCGTCTCGGTAACAGCGACAAGGCCAAGGGAATTTTGCAGCAGGTGATTGCGCAGTACCCGGGCAGTTCCGCCGCGCAGTTGGCGCAGCGAGACTTACAGCGCTTGCCTTAAAGCTGAGTCAGAAATCGAGAAACCCGCGCCATGCGCGGGTTTTTTATGAGTGCTCGTTTATGGCGGCCGCGCCACGGGCCATCGCTACGTGGTGTTAGGTTTTCGCCCGGCACATTTTTCGTATACAATCCGCGGCCCTTTTCCCGCAACGGAGGCGGACAGCCTGTTTAGCTGTTACGCCCGTGGCTGATATGCAAGATACCCTGCGAATTACCGAGATTTTCTACTCGCTGCAGGGCGAGACGCGCACCGCCGGCTTGCCGACTGTGTTCGTTCGCCTGACCGGCTGTCCTTTGCGTTGCCAATACTGCGACACCGCCTATGCCTTCAGTGGCGGCGAGCTTATGTCGCTGGATGCCATTGTCGAGCAGGTTGCCGGCTACAAGCCGCGCTATATCTGTGTGACCGGTGGTGAGCCGTTGGCGCAACCTAATTGCATTGCGCTGCTCAAGCGGCTGTGTGATGCCGGCTATGAAGTGTCGCTGGAGACCAGTGGTGCGCTTGACGTGTCGGCGGTCGATCCGCGTGTGAGTAAGGTGCTTGACCTGAAAACCCCAGGCTCGGCGGAAGTCGCACGCAACCGCTATGAGAATATTGCGCTGCTGACGCCGAATGATCAGGTCAAGTTCGTCATCTGCTCGCGTGAAGACTATGACTGGGCGGTGAGCAAGCTGATCCAATACGGCTTGGATGCACGCGTCAGTGAGGTGCTGATGTCGCCGAGCCATCATGAGTTGGATGCGCGCTCGCTGGCTGAATGGATCATTGCCGATAACCTGCCAGTGCGTCTGCAAATGCAGCTGCACAAGATCCTCTGGAATGACGAGCCGGGACATTGATATGAGTGATAAAAAAGCAGTAATTCTGCTGTCTGGTGGCCTCGACTCGGCCACTGTGGTGGCGCTGGCCAAAGCTGATGGCTACAGCTGCTACACCATGAGCTTCGATTATGGCCAGCGGCACCGTTCCGAGTTGCAGGCCGCCGAGCAGGTTGCTCGCCAGTTGGGTGTCATCGAGCACAAAGTGATTGGCCTGAACCTCAATGGTATGGGCGGTTCGGCGTTAACCGATGCCAGTATTGAGGTGCCGGAAGGTCCTAGTGAAGGGATCCCGGTGACCTACGTGCCGGCACGTAATACCGTGTTCCTGTCCCTGGCTCTGGGTTGGGCTGAAGTGCTGGGTGCGCGGGATATTTTCATCGGCGTGAATGCGGTGGATTACTCGGGTTATCCGGATTGCCGTGCGGAATTTATCGAGTCCTTTGAACGCATGGCCAACCTGGCTACCAAGGCGGGCGTGGAGGGGCAGGGCTTCCGGATCCAGGCGCCGCTGCAAAATATGAGCAAGGCGGAAATTGCCCTGGCCGGTGTTCGGCTTGGGGTGGATTACGCGTTGACTGTTTCCTGCTACCAGGCGGATGAGCAAGGGCGTGCGTGTGGTAAGTGCGACAGCTGCCGTCTGCGTGCTGCCGGTTTTGCGGCGGCAGGGCTCGCAGATCCCACTCGTTATTTCTAAAATATTTTCTGCTGGGTGTTGAAATCCTGAATTAAATCAGTATTATACGCCTCGCGTCGGGTCGTTAGCTCAGTTGGTAGAGCAGTTGGCTTTTAACCAATTGGTCGTAGGTTCGAATCCCACACGACCCACCATATTTCCTTCT
>JAWWDH010000390.1:0-3487 GCA_033720015.1 Pseudomonas sp. | reverse complement strand
CCAGCGCGTAAAAGGGGGCGCACTCGGTCAGGTAGCGCATCCCGAAGGCCGCGCCGGCCGACCAGTTGATTTCACGGAGCGTACCGATCAGGTACACGTGGACGAGGAACGAGGCCACGAGCACCCAGGCCCAGCCCGCCTTTGGCCACCGAATGCGACAGCCAGTCGCCACAGGATGCGCCAAACGGTCGGGTGAGGATGTAGGCCATCCAGAAACTCGGCACCGCGCCGAGCTTGAACAGGTAATGCGCCACGCCCACCAGGCCAATCGCCGCCAGGAACAACAGCGCGGACACGGCATAGCCCAGGCGCATTTCCTCAGCCACCCAGTCGCCTGCTGCGGTGCCGAGGGCAAAGGTCATGAGGATCGCCAGCCAGTAGAAATACTCACGTCGCCCGCGATAGATGGTGCGGATCGACAAACTGCGTTCGCAGGCATACCAAAGCGCAAATGTCAGTGCCAACGCCACGCTGAAAAACACCGTGGTGCTGGTCAACGCCACGCCGTAGGTGTCGACCAAACTGTCCGTCAGTAGCGTGCCAAAGATGCTCACCTGCACCACGCACAACCAGTACGCCCAGGGCTCGTACTGCGCGCGGCGTAACTGCACGGCCATGACCAGCAGCAACAGCGCGCCCATGATCAGGGTGGTGACGGGTAGGCCGACGTGCAGTTTGAAAATCAGAAAGTCGGCACCGGTTTCACCCGCCGTGGTGGACAGAATCTTGATCAACCAGAACACCAGCGTCACCGCCGGCACTTTATTCAGCGCAATCTCTTCAGCCTGAGCTGCATGCATCACATCACCTCTCACGTATCTGGCTGTAATGGGTTAATCAACACGCAGCTCACTGTGCTCAACCTGCTGAGCCACAGTGGCCGGCATGCAGCCGTGGAAGATATCCAGCTGTGGCTGATAAACCGAGGTACGCACGCCCATCAGGCCGATCAGCGAATGGAACAGATTGTCATGCGACACCGGCTGGCTTGCCTGCTGGCGCAGGCAGTCGGCGGAAATACCGCTGCTGCGCTGCATGCCGTCGGAGAACCACAACACCATCGGGATATGGGTTTGCTCGCTCGGTGCCATCGCGTAGGGCACACCGTGCAGGTACATGCCGTGTTCACCCAGCGACTCGCCATGGTCCGACAGGTACAGCATCGCCGTGTCCAGGCGCGCGGCATTGCTGCGTAGCAGGTCAATGGTGGCTGCCAGCACATGATCGGTGTAGAGCAGGCTGTTGTCGTAGGCATTGACGATGCTGGCGCTGTCACAGCGATCAAGCTGCACCTCTTTGCACACTGGGGTGAAGCGCTCAAACGCGGCAGGATAGCGCTTGTAATACGCAGGGCCGTGGCTGCCCTTCATATGCAGCACCACCACGCTGTCACGGGTCAGGCCGTCCAAGTACGCCTGCAAGTTGTGCAGCAATGCCTCGTCGTGGCATTCGCCATCAGCGCAGAACTGCGCAAGGTTGAGGTGTGAAACATCCTCGTTGGGCACCCGATCACAAGCGCCTTTACACCCGGAGTTGTTATCACGCCACAGCACATCCACGCCGGCACGCTGCAACACATCAAGCATGCCTTCGCGATTGCCGGCCATCGCATCTTTATAATCGGCGCGGCCGAGGTCCTGGAACATGCACGGCACCGACACCGCCGTGGCCGTGCCGCAGGAGGAGGCATTTGGGAAGTTGATCACGTCGCGCTGCGCCAGCTCCGGGTTGGTCATCCGCGCATAACCGTTAAGCGAGAAGTTCGCCGCACGCGCCGTTTCGCCGACCACCAAGACGGTAACGCGCGGCCGATGCTGGGTGTTGACCACGCTGATGCGATGCGCGTCGGCACCCACTATTTCAAGCACCGCCGGCGCGGCCAGCTCACGCTTGAGGTAGCCGTGCACCGCCGCCACCACATTCGACGGCACCAGCATCAGGCGCACCTCGCGGTGATTACGAATCAACGAGGCATAAGGCTGGTACTGACTCATGACCAGCACGGCAAATACGCCCAGCAGCGCCGCCATGCTCGCTAGCTTACCGGCCAGCTCGCGCCGCCACGTCAGGGCGCGAGTCGGCATACGGCTGATCAACAGCGCAGGCAGCACACCCAGCAACAGCAGCCAGAGCAGCAGGCGGCCATTGAACAATTCGCTGGCTTCGGCACTGTCGGTCTGCAGCACGTTGGTCAGCATGTTGTAGTCGATGACGATGCCGTAGCTGCTCATAAAGTAGCTGGCCCCGGCCGATACCAGCACCAGCGTGCAGAGCATCGGTTTGGTCAAGCGGCCCCAAGCCAGCAGATTGAGCAGCACGTACAGCCAGATCCACACAAACAGCGGCAGGCTGAGCAAAAACAGCGGGCTGTCATTGCTCATGCCGCCAACGCCCTGCCAGACCGTATGCCAGAACGGCAGGTTCATGCTGACCATCAACCACAACGCCACCAACATGGTCAGCACGTTACGGCTTACGGCCAACCGCTTAACAATCGATTCGCTCACAGCGCACCCGAGTAGATAACAAGACTGCAGCGAATCTACTCAGGCGCTTGTGAAACGCCTGTCGGCGATATGTGAAAAAACCGTGGTGTTTTGGCCGCGACTGTTCAGTTTACAGCGCCGCGCATCCGCGCAAAGCCCGACGATTGCTGAATGGCCGGTGACTCACGAATTTTTCACATTCTTTTGACGCGAAATTGAATGCCCAGCCTCTAGGATGCAGCACTGCCTACCGATGGATATTGCCCATGCTGCCCACATCCTTACTCGACAAGCCGTTGTCCGCGCCCACCGACCTGCTCAATGCGCTCAAGCCGAGCGGTAAACGCAGCGGGCTGCTGGTGGCGCAGCTGTCGCTGGTGGTGCTGCTCGCCACGTTCGCCTACATGGGCTGGCGTCACCTGTATCCACCTGTAGCGGAAACGGGCTGGCGCTATGCGGTGTTCCTCGACGGCATCGAGAAAGTCAGCGCGATAGCCCTGGATGCCGAGGGCGGCTTGCTGCTCAGCGAAGAGCTGCAAAGCGGCGAGGGGCGTATTCTGCGTTACAGCGCCAACGGCAGCCTTGAGCCGGTCGAGGCTGGCCTGTCCAAGCCCGACGGCATGGTCAGCTACCGCGGCGGTGTGGTGTTCAGCCAGGAGCAAGGCGATGCGGCCGTACTCTGGCGCACCCCGGAACGCACCGTCGAACTGTTCGCCGGCAGCAATGTCGAAGGCCTCGCCAATGACGGCCAGTACCTCTATGCCATCGAGGATCGCCACGGCGATGGGCGCTTGCTGCGCTATGACCCGATCAGCGATACCACCCTGGTCCTGCGCACCGGCCTGGATCAAGCCGAAGCCATTAGCGCTTGCCCCGATGGCCGCCTGTTCTACAGCGAGAAGAAAAACGGCACGGTCTCGCAGCTGCATGCAGAAGGCCATGACAGCGTGGTGCTGAGCGGCCTTAACCAACCCGGCTTTCTCCTGTGCAACAGCGAGGGT
>JAWWDH010000389.1:0-3495 GCA_033720015.1 Pseudomonas sp. | reverse complement strand
GGGACTCAAGGTATTGATGGGCGCGCCCAATATCGTTCGCGGCGGCTCGCACTCGGGCAATATCGCGGCCGCCGAGTTGGCCCAGCATGGGGTGCTGGACATCCTCTCCAGCGATTACTACCCGGCGAGCTTGCTGCAGGCAGCTTTACTGCTGGCCGCACAGGATAACGGCTATGATTTGCCTCGGGCGATTGCCACCGTCAGCCGTGCGCCGGCTCAGGCTGCCGGGCTGACCGACCGTGGCGAGATTCGCGTCGGTCTGCGCGCCGACCTGTTACAGGCGCAGGTGCACGATGGTCATGCAGTTATTCAGCAAGTCTGGCGACAAGCCAAAAGGGTGTTCTGATGAGCGGCAGGTTGATCTATTTAATGGGGCCTTCGGGCTCGGGCAAGGACAGCCTGTTGGATGCCGCGCGCGAGGTTCTAGCCGAACGTGGTTGTGTCATCGTTCGGCGGGTGATTACCCGCTCAGCGGAAGCCCTTGGGGAGGACGCCATTAGCGTTTCTCCCGCCGAGTTTGATGCCCAGGAACAAGCCGGCGCCTTTGCCCTGAGCTGGCGCGCCAATGGCCTGGCCTACGGCATCCCCCGGCAGATCGATGGCTGGCTGGCGGCGGGGCAGGATGTGTTGGTCAATGGCTCGCGGGGTTATCTGCCGCAGGCTCGCCAGCGTTACCCGGCGCTGATCGGCGTGTTGCTCACGGTCGAGGCGTCGGTGCTGCGCGAGCGTTTGCTCAGGCGCGGCCGTGAAAGCATCGAGCAGGTCGAGCAGCGCCTGGCGCGTAATGCGCAGTTCGACGCCGCAGCCGCCGAGCGTGATGGCCTGCACCTCTTGGATAACTCCGGGTCGCTTGAGTGGGCGCGGGATAATCTATTGGCCTTGCTTGGGGCCAGCCGCGCATGCGCCTGACCCTGCTCGGCACGGGCGATGCGCGGCAGGTGCCGGTGTACAACTGCAGTTGCGCGGCCTGCGACAGTGCGCGGGTCTACCCGGCACGCCGCCGCGGCCCTTGCAGCGCATTGATTGAATGCGGCTCGCAGCGCTGGCTGATCGACTCGGGGCTGCCGGACCTGACGGAACGCTTCCCGCCCCATAGCCTCAGCGGCATTCTGCAAACCCACTACCACGCCGACCACGCCCAGGGCTTGTTGCACCTGCGTTGGGGCCAGGGGCTGATCATCCCTGTGCACGGCCCGGATGACCCAGAAGGCTTTGCCGACCTCTATAAACACCCCGGTATCCTCGACTTCAGCCAGCCGTTTTCGGCATTCGAGCGGCGGCAGTTGGGCGAGCTGAGCGTCACGGCGCTGCCGCTGAATCACTCCAAGCCGACCTTTGGTTACTTATTGCAAGGCGTCGGTGAGAACGGGATAAATCGGCGGATCGCCTACCTGACCGATACCATCGGCGTACCGGATGCCAGTGCCGAGATGCTACTACAGCAGCCGTTGGACCTGCTGGTGCTGGATTGCTCCAGCGCGCCGCAACCCTTCGCCCCGCGCAACCACAACGACCTGACCCGCGCGCTGGAAGTGATCGAGCAGCTCAAGCCACAACAGACCGTGCTCACCCATATCGGCCACAGCTTCGATAGCTGGTTGCTGGATAACCCCGACGCCTTGCCGCCCGGCGTGAGCTTGGCCGTTGACGGGCAAGTGTTGTAAAGCCCGCAGGGTGGGTTAGCCGCCAACCGCGCGTGCTAGGCATCACGCGACTTGGAGCGCGGCGTAACCCACCAGCGGCGCAACCCGTTGCATCCTTTGCTGGGTTACGCGCCCCACCTATGTTGTTCCATCCCAGCCTCAATCCAGCGGCAATTCGGTGGTGCGTTTGACCTCGCTCATGGCGATATGCGAGTGCGCTTCGTGCACATGCGGGCGTTGTAGCAGGTGGTCGCGCAGGAAGCGCTCGTAACTGGCGATGTCTTTGGCCACCACCTTGAGCAGGTAGTCCGAGCCGCCGGCCATGGTGAAACACTCCAGCACTTCCGGGTAGCCGACCACCGCCTGCTCAAACTCTTCCAGATTGCTGCGGCCGTGGGCCGAGAGCTTGATATCAACAAACACGGTGATGCTGAAACCCAGTTGCTTGTGGCTGAGCAGGGCGACTTTGCGCTCGATAATGCCATCTTCCTGCATGCGGTGAATCCGCCGCCAGCACGGCGATTGTGACAGCTCGACCTTCTCGGCGATCTCGGCCGCAGAGAGGTCGGCGTTGTGTTGCAGCAGGCGGAGAATCTTGCGGTCGATGGGGCTGAGTTTTTCTTGCATGACTGTGTCCAAATTTTTGTTCTTGTTGGATTAATCATGCGCAGTATCAGTAAAAGCGCCAGCAAATAGAAAGGAAATCTCAGTACCGCTCGGTCATATTCTTAGTCATGCGCCTGCTGCGGTGATCCCGCACTAGGCTTAACAAGGGTGGCATTAACCGTTGTTGCCCCCAGCTCGCCAAAATAATAAAAGGAGCGCCCCATGTCTCTGGCCGAGATCCGCCTGGATGACAAGTATCGCCTTGCCACAGGCCACCTGTACCTGACCGGCACCCAGGCTTTGACCCGCCTGCCGATGCTGCAGAAGCAACGCGACACGGCCCATGGCTTGAACACTGCGTGCTTTATTTCCGGCTACAGGGGCTCGCCGTTGGGCGGCCTCGACAAGAGCCTGTGGGACGCCAAGCAGTACCTCAAAGACAACCACATCCACTTCCAGCCGGGCGTCAACGAGGAGTTGGCCGGCACCGCGGTGTGGGGCAGCCAGCAGACCAACCTGTTCCCCGGTGCGCGCTACGACGGCGTGTTCGCCATGTGGTACGGCAAGGGCCCGGGCGTGGACCGCTGTGGCGATGTGTTCAAACACGGCAACTCGGCCGGCGTTTCCGAGCATGGCGGCGTGTTGCTGCTGGCTGGTGACGACCATGGCTGCAAGTCATCGACGTTGGCCAATCAGAGTGAGCATGCGTTTATTGCGGCGTCGATCCCGGTGCTCAACCCCGCCGACGTTCAGGAGTTACTCGACTACGGCATCATCGGTTGGGAATTGTCGCGCTACAGTGGCTGCTGGGTGGCGCTGAAAACCATCGCCGAGAACGTCGATTCCTCGGCCGTGGTCGATGTTGACCCACTGCGTATTCAGGTGAAAACCCCGGACGACTTCCAGTTGCCGGAAGGCGGCGTGCACATTCGTTGGCCTGATCCGCCCTTGGTCCAGGAGGCGCGCCTCAATACCTACAAGATCTATGCGGCGCGGGCTTTTGCCCTGGCCAATAACCTCAACCAGATCAAGCTGGATTCGCCCAATCCACGCCTCGGTATTATCACCGCCGGCAAGTCTTACCTAGACGTGCGCCAGGCCCTGGAAGACCTCGGCCTGGATGAAGCGCTGTGCGCCCAAGTGGGTTTGCGCGTGCTCAAGGTCGGCATGAGCTGGCCGCTGGAACCGGTCTCGGTGCATGAGTTCGCCGAAGGCCTGGACGAGATTCTGGTGGTCGAGGAAAAGC
>JAWWDH010000388.1:0-3497 GCA_033720015.1 Pseudomonas sp. | reverse complement strand
CCCGGCAATTCGCCTTGAGCCACGCGAGGAACCCACCGTGGCCAACCTCGGCCTTGGCTTGGATGAGAAGTTCACCGCATCGCCGCGCGTGTTCTATCGCGGTCTGGGCGGCCTGTATAACGGTCATACCGCCGAAGGCCTGCCGATTGAAGCCGCGTTGTCGGGATCGATGCTGCAGCGTGATCCAGCGCTGTGCTGGAAGTACCTGGCGGAGCTGGGCAGGGCGTGTTTGGGCGCGCAGGCCAATGCCGGTCATTATGCGATTGCTGAGCTACAGCGCAGAAAACCGGGATGCTGGTTGTTAACGCAGAATATCGATGGCTATCACCGCGCAGCCGGTAGCCCGATGGATCGGCTGATCGAGATTCACGGCGAGCTGGCTCCGCTGTATTGCCAGTCCTGCGGGGCGGTCGATGCAGAGTTGGCCGCGCACTTGCAGCGCCCATTGCCACCCAAATGCCGGCAGTGCGCCGGAGTACTGCGTCCGCCCGTGGTGTTGTTTGAAGAAATGCTCCCGGAGCAGGCCATCGACACGCTTTATGCCGAGTTAGGCAAAGGTTTTGACGTGGTGATCAGTATCGGCACCAGCGCCAGCTTTCCCTATATCGTCGAACCGCTGCTGCGCACGCGGCAAAATGGCGGCTTCACTGCAGACATCAACCCGCAGCGTACCGAGTTGAGCGACAGGGTGGATGTACATTTGCCGGGGCGTGCCTTAGATGTTTTGCCGGAACTACTGAGTCACATTTAGAGCCATAGAATTTGCAAATGGACCTCATAGTAGGCATAGTCGCGCCCTTGAGAAATCCACCGACACGGTCGTGCCCATGCTCCAACGCCTCGCACCCCTCGTGCCTATCGCACTTTCCCTGGTTCTGGCCGCCTGCGCCAACCATGCTCCGCAACCGCAGCTGAGCACTCAATCCAGCGTGTTCTCCTCGACAGACCTTGCCGAGTTTGATGAACAAGCCAAAGAAGCCGCCCTTGGCGATTTCACCGAAGAAAAAGCCTACAAACTACCGCAGCTGGCCGATGGCATTCTGTCCCATGGCCTGTCGTTGGTGGGTACGCGCTACCGTTTCGGTGGCGGTTCGGTAAGCTCAGGCTTCGATTGCAGCGGTTTTATCGGCTACCTGTTTAAAGAAGAAGCAGGTCTTAAATTGCCGCGCTCGACCCGCGACATGATCAATATCGATGCACCGTTGGTGGATCGTGATGACCTTGAACCGGGCGACTTGCTGTTCTTTAGCACCAACGGCGGTGGCCGCGTGAGCCATGCCGGCATCTATATGGGCGATGATCAGTTCATCCATTCTTCCAGCAGCCGCAGCGGCGGTGTGCGGGTTGATAGCCTGGATGACCGCTACTGGAAGCGCACCTTTATCGAGGCCAAGCGCGCCCTAGCGCTGGCGCCAACCGACTCGGTTGTACGTCACCCTTGAGCCCTGCGCACAGCGGCCGAAACGCTTAGGCCGCTGTAGGCAACGCGCCAAGTAGGCGCATAGTGATAGATATCAACAACCTGCCAAGCAAAGCTAAAGCTTGCACTAGAATGGGCAAGCCGGCAGAGTAGGGCGCATCCCGGCTCAGGATCGCCTTGTCCATGACCGCTCTCTCCCGTATCAGTTTGCTTGTACTGGCCGCGCTGCTTAGCGCCTGTGCCAGCCAAGCTCCCGCGCCAAGCCCGCAACCCACTGTTTATCAGCCCATCAGTAGCTTTAACGGCAATGCTGATGATGTGTTGTTTCGTGCGTTGGGGCTTGTGGGCACGCCCTATCGTTACGGCGGTAATACCCCTGACGGCGGCTTCGATTGCAGTGGTTTGATTGGTTTTGTTTACCGCGATGCCGCAGGCATTAAGCTGCCACGCACCACCCGCGAGCTGATCAGCATGCGCGCCCCGGGCGTCGGTCGCGATGCCCTGCAAAGCGGTGATCTGCTGTTCTTTGCCACCAGTGGCGGCAGTCAGGTCAGTCATGCGGGCATTTACGTCGGCAACGGGCGTTTCGTGCATGCGCCCTCCAGCGGCGGCACCGTGCGTCTTGATAGCCTGAGCAACAGCTATTGGCAGCGCACCTACCTGAATGCCAAGCGCGTATTCACCCCGGAATTGGCGGGTAATCCCTGACGCCCAGCGCGGGGTATTTGTAGAGGGGCTTGTATGACCACGCAAACGCTCAATCTCGATGCCAATCTGTACCAGTACCTGCTCGACGTCTCCCTGCGTGAAACGCCGCTGCTCAAGCGTTTGCGCGAAGAAACCGCGCAGCTGAGTAACTCACGTTGGCAAATTGCTCCCGAGCAGGGCCAGTTTATGGCCTTGCTGGTGCAGCTGATGGGTGCGCGGAGGATTGTCGAAGTCGGCACCTTTACCGGTTACAGCGCCATCTGCATGGCCCAAGCCATGCCGGTCGATGGTCAGTTGATTTGCTGCGATATTCCCGGCGACTACAACGCCACCGCCGAGCGTTACTGGCGTGAGGCGGGGTTGAGTGAGCGTATCGAGCAACGCCTGGCCCCGGCGCTGCAAACCCTTGCCGAACTTGAAGATGAAGGGCTGGCCGGGCGTATTGATCTGCTGTTTATCGATGCCGATAAAGCCAACTACCCCGCCTACCTGGAGTCCGCCCTGCGCCTGGCGCGCCAGGGCGGACTGATCCTGTTCGATAACACCCTGTGGAGTGGTCGGGTGCTTGAAAAGGCCCCCGAGAGCGCCGATACCCAGGCGATTCAGGCGCTCAACCTGGCGCTGCGTGATGATCCGCGTATCGACCTGTCCCTGCTGCCGCTCGGCGATGGCTTGAGCCTGTGCCGTAAGCGCTGACCCGGCGCTGCCTGTATGCCCGACCCGATTCGCCTGCCGGAGCAACCGGATACCTGCGAACTCTGTGCCCGCGCAGCGCCGCTGACCCGCCATCACCTGATCCCCAAAGCGCTGCATAACAAGGTCTACGTACAAAAGCGCTTCGGCAAAAGTGAGCGCATTAGCGCCACGCTCTGGGTTTGCCGTGCCTGCCACAATCAGATCCATCGGCTGTTCAGCGAAAAACAGCTGGCGCTGACCTACAACAATCGCGACAGCCTGTTGAGTGATGAGCGCTTGCGTACCTTCGTCGAGTGGCTGGCGAGCAAGCCAGCGGGTTTTATGCCCAAGCATTGAGCCTGAGTCAATGTGCATCTTGCGATGCATCCAAGGCGCATTCGTTTGACGCTTAAACGCTAACTCTCTACCCTTCGCGCCTTGTAACAGGTGCCCCCGACGCTGTGCGTGTGCGGGGTGAAACAGGGAAGTCGGTGCGTTGTGCGTTCTACGCCAGCCATTCCGACGCTGCCCCCGCAACGGTAAGCGAGTCAACAATCGCATTCCGCCACTGTGCTTAGCGGCATGGGAAGGCGCGATTGGGGAACCTAGCGGTTCCACTCACAAGCCCGGAGACCGGCCTGTTGCAGTCCACGGCATCGCGGAGGGCGTTGTCTGGCGTGTGGCTTGCGTTGTG
>JAWWDH010000387.1:0-3497 GCA_033720015.1 Pseudomonas sp. | reverse complement strand
CTCGGCGTATACCAGACATCACGACACCAGGAGCACATCTCATGGCTAAACTCGGATTTATCGGCACCGGCATCATGGGTAAGCCCATGGCGCAAAACCTGCTCAAGGCAGGTCACAGCATCATTCTCTCCGAGCACCACGACAAGGCCCCGGCCGACCTGGTAGCGGCTGGCGCCATCGCCCTGGCCAATCCGCGTGAAGTGGCGCTGGAAGCCGAATTCATCATCGTCATGGTGCCGGACACCCCGCACGTTGAAGACGTGCTGTTCAGCAAGAACGGCGTGGCTGAAGGCACTGCTGCCGGCAAAGTGGTGATCGACATGAGCTCGATCTCGCCGACCGCCACCAAGGTCTTCGCCGAAAAAATCAAAGTCACCGGCGCGGCCTACCTCGACGCGCCGGTGTCCGGTGGTGAAGTGGGCGCTAAAGCGGCCACCCTGTCGATCATGGTTGGCGGCTGCCCGAAGGCCTTCGAACGCGCGCTGCCGCTGTTCCAGGCCATGGGCAAGAACATCACCCACGTCGGTGGCAGTGGTGACGGTCAGACCGCCAAGGTGGCCAACCAGATCATCGTCGCCCTGAACATTCAGGCCGTCGCTGAAGCGCTGCTGTTCGCCGCCAAGAACGGCGCCGATCCAGCCAAGGTGCGTGAAGCCTTGATGGGCGGCTTCGCCGGCTCGAAGATTCTTGAAGTGCACGGCGAGCGCATGATCAAAGGCACCTTTGATCCGGGCTTCCGCATCAATCTGCACCAAAAAGACCTCAACCTGGCCCTGGCCGGTGCCCGTGAGTTGGGTATTAATCTGCCCAACACCGCCAATGCTCAGCAAGTGTTCAGCACCTGCGCGGCCATCGGCGGCAGCAATTGGGACCACTCGGCGCTGATCAAGGGCCTGGAGCACATGGCCAACTTCAATATCCGCGGCGAGTAAACAACACCGCAGGATGGGTTGGGCCGGCGATATCTATCGAATGGTCGACAGCGACCGGAATGATCGGTATCACTGCACTTAACAAGCCCTGCATAACCCTTTCGATCTGCCTGGTAAACGGTGTCACGGCCTGTTTGCCGGGTGGGTCGATTCTAGTGCAGAGCGTCTTGCCAGAAGACCCTGCGCACTAGAATTGAAGTTGATCCAGCCCAAGAGATATTGCCATGCCCATCGATCCGCAACGCCTGCTGCGCGACTTGTTCGCCAGCGCCATCGACGCCGCCCATCCGCGCCAGGTTCTGGCTGATTACCTGCCCGCAGACCGCAGCGGTCGCGTGATTGTCATCGGTGCTGGCAAGGCCGCCGCGGCCATGGCCGAGGTGATTGAGCAGGAGTGGCAAGGTGAGGTTTCAGGCTTAGTGGTAACCCGCTACGAGCACGGCGCCAACTGCGAGAAAATCGAAGTGGTGGAAGCCGCTCACCCGGTTCCCGATGACGCCGGCGAACGTGTGGCCCGTCGTGTTTTAGAGTTAGTCAGTAACCTCAGCGAAAGCGACCGAGTGATTTTCCTGCTTTCCGGCGGCGGCTCATCCCTGCTCGCCCTGCCCGCTGTCGGCATCTCACTGACCGACAAGCAAGCGATCAACAAAGCCCTGCTCAAATCCGGCGCCAGCATTGGCGAGATGAACTGCGTGCGCAAGCACCTCTCGGCCATCAAGGGCGGGCGTTTGGCCAAGGCCAGCTGGCCGGCCAGCGTGTACACCTATGCGATTTCCGACGTGCCCGGTGATGAGGCCACGGTGATCGCCTCTGGCCCCACCGTCGCCGACCCAACCACCTCGACCGAGGCACTGGCGATTCTCGCCCGCTATAACATCGAGATACCCGCTAACGTGCGCAGCTGGCTGCAAAGCCCCGCCTCGGAAACGGTCAAACCCGGCGATCCGTGCCTGGCGCGCAGCCACTTCCAACTGATCGCCCGCCCACAACAATCCCTCGATGCAGCGGCAGCTGCCGCACGTGCCGCCGGCTTGCCGGTGCTGATTCTCGGTGATCTGGAAGGCGAATCGCGCGAGGTCGCCAAGGTGCATGCGGGCATCGCCAAGCAAGTGGTGTTGCATGGCCAGCCGATCCAGGCGCCGTGCGTGATTCTCTCCGGCGGCGAAACCACCGTGACCGTGCGCGGCACAGGCCGTGGCGGGCGCAATGCCGAGTTCCTCCTCAGCCTCACCGACAGCCTCAAAGGCTTACCAGGGGTTTACGCCCTGGCGGGTGACACTGACGGCATCGACGGTTCGGAAGACAACGCCGGCGCCATCATGACCCCCGACAGCCATGCCCGCGCTGCTGCACTGGGGCTGAGCAGCAGCGATGAGTTGGACAACAATAACGGCTATGGCTATTTCGCCGCCCTCGACCAACTGATCATCACCGGGCCGACGCGAACCAACGTCAACGATTTCCGCGCCATTCTCATTCTCGAAGGTTCTGCCCAATGAACGCCGATAAAAAAGTCAAAATCCTCGCCACCCTCGGCCCTGCAATTAAAACCATCGACGATATCCGTCAACTGGTGGAAAACGGCGCCAACCTGTTCCGTCTGAATTTCAGCCACGGTGAACACGCCGATCACGCCGAGCGTTACAACTGGGTGCGTGAAGTCGAAAAACAGCTGAACACCCCGATCGGCATTCTGATGGACCTGCAAGGGCCGAAACTGCGCGTCGGCAAATTTGCCGAGGGCAAGGTACTGCTGGAGCGCGGCCAGAGCCTGCGCCTGGATTTAGACAGCTCGCCGGGCAACGCCCAGCGGGTCAACCTGCCCCACCCGGAAATCATCGAAGCACTGCAGCCGGGCATGAGCCTGCTGCTCGACGATGGCCGCCTGCGCCTGGAAGTCACCGCCAAACACAGCGATGCCGTCGACACTCGAGTGATCGCCGGCGGCGAGCTCTCCGACCGCAAAGGCGTCAACGTGCCGGAAGCCGTTCTGCAACTCAGCCCGCTGACCGAGAAAGACCGCCGCGACCTGACCTTCGGCCTGGAACTGGGGGTGGATTGGGTGGCACTGTCGTTTGTGCAACGCCCGGAAGACATCCTCGAAGCCCGTGAGCTGATTCAGGGCAAAGCCCTGCTGATGGCCAAGATCGAGAAGCCTTCGGCAGTGGTTCACCTGGCAGAAATCGCCAAACTCTGCGACGCGATCATGGTCGCCCGTGGGGATTTGGGTGTGGAAGTGCCGGCGGAAAACGTACCGCGCATTCAGAAAGACATCATCCGCACCTGCCGCCAGCTGGGTCGCCCGGTGGTGGTGGCCACGCAGATGCTCGAATCCATGCGTTTCTCCGCGGCGCCGACCCGCGCCGAAGTCACCGACGTGGCCAACGCCGTAGCCGAAGGCGCCGATGCGGTGATGCTCTCGGCCGAAACTGCGTCCGGTGATTACCCACAAGAAGCCGTGCAGATGATGAGCAAGATCATCCGCCAGGTGGAAAGCGGCCCGGACTTCCAGGCCCAGCTGGATGTCAGCCGACCCGAAGCCGAGGCCACCGCCTCGGATGCGAT
>JAWWDH010000386.1:0-3499 GCA_033720015.1 Pseudomonas sp. | reverse complement strand
AGGGCGTTGACCAGGCGCGAGCTGCGGCCCTCGTCCTTGACCAGGAAGAACAGGCCACTGAATAGGCTGGCCAGGGTGGCCAGAAGCAGAAGGATGATCGCGGCCTTGAGCATGCGTGACTCCGGGGGAAGGGGAATGCGCGGTAGCCGCAGTATAACCAGCTTCATAACCAGCTTCGCCGGGGCTTTTGGTAGATACCCATGAACGCCTTTCGTCCAGGCTATTTGCCCAGCCTGCTGGTCTTGCTGCTGGTGCCGACGTTGGTCGGCTTGGGCTTCTGGCAGCTGGCACGGGCGGAAGAAAAGCGTCAGTTGTTGGCTGCTCAGCAGGTGCAGCAGCTGGCCGCACCGATCGGCCTTGGCGAGCTGGAAGGTCATCCCGATCCTGCCTACACCCGAGTCCAGCTGTTCGGGCAGTTCGACGCGCAGCATAGTTTGTTGCTGGACAACCGCACCCGTGGCGGCCAGGCGGGCGTGGAGATTCTGCAGCCCTTCTACGATCAGAACAGTGGCCTGTGGTTGCTGCTCAATCGCGGTTGGCTACCCTGGCCGGACCGGCGAGTAACTCCGAGTTTCACTACCCCGCAAACGCCGTTGAGCCTGACCGCCTGGGTCTATGTCTCGCTGGGCGATACCCTGCAGCTGCAACAAGCGCCGCCGGAGAAGGGCTGGCCTCGGTTGATCACGCGGGTCGAGCCGCAGGCGCTCTGGCAGCAACTGGGGCGTGCCGGATTGAGCCATGAGTTGCGCCTGTACCCCGGCCCCGCATCCTTTCAAGTCGACTGGCCGATAGTCGCCATGAGCCCGGATAAACATTTGGGTTATGCCGTGCAATGGTTCGCCTTGGCGGTAATGCTACTCGGTCTGTTCATCTATCTTGGATTACATAACGCGCGGGAGACTCGCCATGAACCCAGCCATCGCCCTGCCTGAAACGCCTGCACAACCCCGTCGGCGCGGTCGCTGGCAGTTGCTGCTGCTGTTGGCCATCGTCATCGGGCCCATGCTCCTGGCCAGTGCCATGTACCATTGGCGCTTCTGGGTGCCGGAAAGCCGGAGCTATCACGGTGAGTTGATCGGCAATGGTCAGACCCGCGCAGACCTGGGCGTAGTGGCTGGCGAAGAAACGCGCTGGCAACTCCTGGTCACCGCGCCAAGCGTTTGCGATACGGACTGCCGGCAACTGGTATTTCTCGCCCGGCAAATCCATATCGGCCTTAATCGTGACGTCGCGCGTGCCTCTCACGCCCTGGCCAGCACTCCGCCGTTGAGCGCCGACTACGACGCCGAGTTGCGCCGCGGCTATCCGCAATTGATCCGTTTTCAGCTGGAACCCCAGGCCTATGGGCGGATCGCCGGCGAAACCGAGGCTGCGCAGCTGTGGATCGTCGACCCGCTCGGCAATCTGGTGCTGCGCTATGACGCCAGCAGCAAAGGCAAAGGGGTCCTCGACGACCTACGCTATCTCTTGAAGATTTCGCAAATAGACTGACTGGCCGTTGAGGAAGGATCAGCGATGACTAAGCCCGGCTACCGCATTGCCTTGTTTGCCACCCTGCTGGCCATGCTGGTGGTCATGCTCGGTGCCTATACCCGGCTGAGCCATGCGGGTCTCGGCTGCCCGGACTGGCCTGGTTGTTATGGCTTTATCGGGGTGCCGATGAGCGAGCATAAACAGGGCTTGGCCGAGGTGCGCTTCCCCGAGGCGCCGGTGGAAGTGGCCAAGGGCTGGTATGAAATGATCCATCGCTATTTTGCCGGAAGCCTCGGCCTGGTGATTCTCGCGCTGGCCGTACAGGCCCTGCGCCAGCGTGGCGTGCCCGGGCAGCCGCTAAAACTGCCGTTGTTGCTACTCGGCCTGGTGATCCTGCAGGCAGCGTTCGGCATGTGGACGGTTACCCTCAAGCTCTGGCCGCAGGTGGTTACCGCTCATTTGCTCGGCGGTTTCGCTACGCTCAGCCTGCTCTTTCTGCTGACCCTGCGCCTGTCCGACTCAGCGCCCGTGTTGTCCAAGCCATCCCGGCGCCTGCGCAACCTGGCCGCGGCTGGCTTGGCCCTGGTGATTGCCCAGATCGCCCTTGGCGGCTGGGTCAGTAGCAACTACGCAGCAGTCGCCTGCGTGGATCTGCCGACCTGTCATGGCCAGTGGTGGCCGGCGATGGATTTCGCCAATGGCTTCCATCTGTCCCAGCATATCGGCCCGAATTACCTGGGTGGCCAGCTCGACAGTGAGGCGCGCACCGCTATCCACATGACCCATCGCCTGGGCGCCGTGTTGGTGACTGCGTTACTCCTGTTGCTCGCCTGGCAGCTGCGCCGTGGCGGCCTGCCGCGCCTGGCCGCTTTGCTGTTGCTGGCACTGGCGACACAGGTCGGCCTGGGCATGAGCAACGTGATCTTTCACCTGCCCTTACTGGTTGCGGTTGCGCATAACCTCGGCGGCGCGGTATTGCTGCTGACTATGGTGTTGATCAATTACCGCGTGCGTGCAGAGGTGGCCGTGACGGCCAAGGCCGCGCACCAGCAGACTGGCGAGACGACGACCCGGACCGACTTCGCGGCGTTGTCGAGCAAATAACAAGAACGATCGAGGAGAGAGCTGATGGCGACGCTACTGAGTAAAGAGCACACCCACGCCAGCTGGCGCGACTACCTGGAACTGACCAAGCCACGGGTGGTGGTGCTGATGCTGATCACGTCGTTGGTCGGCATGTTTCTCGCCACACGCGCCGGGGTGCCCTGGCAGGTGCTGATTTTCGGCAACCTGGGCATCGGCCTGTGTGCTGGCGCAGCCGCTGCGGTCAACCATGTGGTGGATCGGCGTATCGACTCGATCATGGCGCGCACCCACAAGCGCCCGCTGGCCGAGGGGCGAGTGTCGCCGACCGCGGCGCTGAGTTTCGCTCTGGTGCTTGCAGTGTCTGGGCTGGTGCTGCTGCTGAGCTTTACCAATGAGCTGGCGGCGTGGCTGACCCTGGCCTCGCTACTGGGTTATGCGGTGATCTATACCGGCTTTCTCAAGCGCGCCACGCCGCAGAACATCGTCATCGGTGGCTTGGCCGGCGCTGCGCCGCCGTTGCTCGGCTGGGTCGCGGTGACTGGCCAGATAACCGCCGAACCGCTGCTGTTGGTGCTGATCATCTTCGCCTGGACACCGCCGCACTTCTGGGCCCTGGCCATCCACCGCAAGGCGGAGTACGCCAAGGCCGATATCCCGATGCTGCCGGTGACCCACGGCGAGCACTACACCAAGGTGCATATCCTGCTGTACACCGCGATGATGATTGCGGTCAGCCTGCTGCCGTTTGTCATCCACATGAGCGGCCTGCTCTACCTGCTGTGTGCCATCGGTCTGGGTGCGCGCTTCATGCACTGGGCCTGGGTGCTGTACCGTGACAGCAAACCGCACGCGGCGATCAATACCTTCAAGTACAGTATCTGGTACCTGTTCCTGCTGTTTATCGCCCTGTTGGTCGACCATTACCTGCTGCTCAACCTGT
>JAWWDH010000385.1:0-3500 GCA_033720015.1 Pseudomonas sp. | reverse complement strand
CAGGTAGTCACGCGAGGGGGCCAGCAGCAGTACATCCTGCAGGCGTCCGGCATCGCCACGGCGCCAGGGCATGCCTTTGTCGAACCAGCCGGGGATGACTCTGTCGGTGAAGTGCGGATAGAGCACTATATCGTTGCCGCTGTAGGGCAGGTCGAGGTGGTAATCGAGCAGGCCGCCATCCCGGTAGGTTCCCGGACCGGCGCCGGGGATGTCACGCACGCCTTGCATGATCATCGGGATCGACCCGGACGCGAGCAGGGCATGGCGCAGGTTGCTGCTGTCCAGCGCCAGGTAGCACGAAGGAAAGTCATTCAACTCAGCCAGCGGCGGTGCCAGGCGTACGTCGTGCAGGATCAAGCGCTCGAAGTGCCGGGCCAGTCGCGATCGCCCGAGCAGGTTGCTGCCGATGACCGAGGACAGACCCAGGCCCAGCACGCCGCGGTGATCATGTTGCAGCAGGCCATGGCTCTTCACCACGACGATATTCAAGCGGTAGTGCGGGTTGTTCAGCACCTGGGCGTCCTGGCCGGCCAATAGGTCGTCGAGCATCTGCCGGCAACTGCGTGAGACCTCGGCCATGCTCACACCCTTGGCAAAGCGCTGAGCGCTGTAGAGTTCGCCCAGGCGGCGAATACCGGCGACAGCATCCGGCAAACAGGCACTGGCGAAACGCCAGGAGCCAATCGAAGCACCGATCAGCGAGCGCTCACGCGGAGCCCGCGGCAACCAGTCGCCAAACAAGACCAGATCCAGGCCCTGGATACCGAGGGCTTTGGGGCCACCGGCAGCCCCGGGCAGAATGCCCACGTCGGCGGGTTGCAAACCGCGCTCGCGGATGCGTGCCAAGGCCCGTGAGCCGGCCTTGATCGTCAGGGCCGGATACTTGATTCGAATCGCACTCATGCTCGCCTCCATCACGCAAGATCGCGATTATAGAGTCCCGGATGGGCAGGCCAAGCCACTTGATCCGCTGAATGATGCTGGTACGGTTTGTCGCGGAGTTGGCTGAATTCAGCTTGAGTTAAGTCCAGCGCAGTAAACTCAATCCCGTCGAAACAAGCCCGCACGGAGACTGACCATGAACGCCTTGCTAGCACTATTTGCCGCTGCTGCCCTGAGCGGCGCTGCCGGGATCGCCCAAGCGCGTGACCTGGGCCCGGATGAGGCGTTGAAACTGCGCGATGCGGGCACCGTCCAGTCGTTCGAAAAGCTCAATGCCGCTGCCCTGGCCCAGCATCCCGGGGGCAAGATCGAAGAAACCGAACTGGAGGAAGAATACGGCCGCTACATTTACCAGCTCGAAGTGCTCGACGCGCAAGGCGTGCAATGGGACATCGAGCTGGACGCCAGCAACGGCCAGATTCTCAAGAATCAGCAGGATGATTGATGCAGACCGCTCTGCGCAATAGTGCGCTGTGCGGCCTGCTTCTGCTCGCGCTGAACAGTAGTGCCAGCGCCCGCGACCTGGACCAGGATGAAGCCTTGCGCATGCGCCAGGCCGGGCACATTCTGCCCCTCGAGCAACTGCTGGGTTTGGCCTTGCAGCATTACCCCGGCGCCACCTTGCTCGAGGCCGAGCTGGAAGAGGAAGACGACATCCTAGTCTATGAAGTCGAGTTACTGACGCCGCAAGGCGTGGTTCGCGAATTGGAGCTGGACGCTCGTGATGGGCGCATCCTGAAGGACGAGGTAGACGACTGAATGCGCCTCTTGTTAGTGGAAGACCATGTGCCCCTGGCCGACGAATTGCTCGCCGGCCTGAGCCGCCATGGCTATGCGGTGGATTGGCTGGCCGATGGCCGCGATGCGCTGTACCAGGGGGCCAGCGAGCCTTACGACCTGATCATTCTCGACCTCGGCTTGCCCGGCACGCCCGGTTTGCAAGTGCTGGAGCAATGGCGTGCGGGTGGCTTGGCAACCCCGGTGTTGATCCTCACCGCACGCGGTTCCTGGGCTGAACGCATCGAGGGCCTGAAAGCCGGTGCCGACGATTACCTGAGCAAACCGTTTCACCCGGAAGAGCTGCAGCTGCGGATTCAGGCGTTACTGCGTCGTGCGCATGGCTTGGCCAATCAGCCGCAATTGCAGGCGGCCGGCTTGTTGCTGGACGAAAGCCGTCAGTGTGTCAGGCGCAATGGCGAGGAAATAGACCTGACCTCCGCGGAGTTTCGCCTGCTGCGTTATTTCATGCTGCATGCCGGGCAGATCCTCTCGAAAAGCCACCTGGCCGAGCACCTCTATGACGGTGAGACAGAGCGCGACTCGAATGTCATCGAAGTGCACGTCAATCACTTGCGTCGCAAGATCGGCCGGGAAACCATTGAAACCCGGCGCGGCCAGGGTTATCGGTTCAGTGGAGATGCTGTTTGAAATCGATCCAGCGGCGCTTGAGCCTGGGCTTGATCAGCATCTTGCTGGTGATTGGCCTGCTCCTGGTGCAGACCAGCCTATGGCTGTTCGACCTCGGCCTGCGCAGTTACCTGCAAGCGGATTTGCGCGATGAAGCCGAGTCGCTGCTGGTTGCCATGGTGCGTGGCCCGCAAGGCATCCAATTGAATGAACAACGCCTCAGCGCGGCTTTCCAGCGGCCATTCTCCGGGCATTATTTCCGCATCGACTTTGCCGACAAGAGCTGGCGCTCGCGCTCGTTGTGGGACAGCGAGATGCAGCCGGCATTGCAGCCTGGGCTGCAGGATGAGCTGGGCGACGGTCCGCAGGGCCAATTGCTGCTGACCTACCGCGGCGACTATCAGCGCTTCGGCCAGCAGCTGGCGGTCCAGGTGGCCCAGGACTACACGCCGGTGCTGCAGAGCTTTCGCCGTGTACGGCAAATGGGTCTGGGCCTGGGGGTAGCCGCCTTGCTGCTGATCCTGTTGTTGCAGCGCCTGACCGTCAGCCGCGCATTGCGCCCGCTGGAACAGGTACGCCAGCAGATCGCCCAACTGCAACAGGGGCAGCGTAGCGAGCTGGACAGCAGCGTGCCCTGCGAGCTGGAGCCGTTGGTGGCACAGATCAACCACCTGCTGGGGCACACCGAAGACACCCTCAAGCGTTCGCGCAATGCCCTGGGCAACCTTGGCCACGCGCTGAAAACGCCACTGGCGGTGCTCGTCAGTCTGGCCGGACGTGACGAGTTGCAAGCCTATCCAGAATTGCGCGCCAGCCTGCTCGAGAGCCTGCAGCAGATCGAACAGCGCCTGACGCGCGAGCTGGGCCGTGCGCGTCTGGCTGGGGAGGCTTTACCTGGTGCGCACTTCGTCTGTGCCGAGGAGCTGCCAGGGTTGTTCGCCACCCTGGCGATGATCCACAACCGCGGCTTGCGCCTGGATTGGCAGGCGGCAGCCGGCTTGCGTCTGCCCTGGGATCGCGAGGATATGCTCGAGCTGCTCGGCAACGTCGCCGGCGCGCGTGTCCTTGTCCTGCCGTTTGGGCGTGGTCTTCCTGGTAGCCATGATGTTCTCCAGTGGCAAGCTTTTCTTTAGATGGTCAAATGCTAGCTG
>JAWWDH010000384.1:0-3502 GCA_033720015.1 Pseudomonas sp. | reverse complement strand
GAACGCCAGTGACGCAATACATATAACAAGGTGAATGGCGGCAAAAAACTGGCCCAGCCCCATAGCAGGCTGGTAGCGAAGGCGCGCATCACCAGCCAGACCAACCCGGCGAGTATCAGCAGCAAGCCACCCAGAATCAGCAGCGCATCCATTCAGTCGTCCTTAGCGTTGATTAAAGTCAGTCGTCATGCGCAGGCCAGACGGCTAGGGCTCGTCGACCTTAAAATGCGCCCGCGCCGTGGCAATGGGTTCGGCTTGCTTGGTTTGCCAGGCGGTGATGGCCACGTTGGCCACCCGACGACCCTGCCGCCACACCTGGCATTGCACGAAGGTGTCACGATAATGGCCGGCGCGCAGGTAATCTATCGAGAAGTCGATGATTTTCGGCAAATGTGGAATGCCCATAAACATCAACAGATGGAGCATCGCCGAATGCTCCATAAAGCCGGCGATCACCCCGCCGTGCAGTGCCGGCAGGGTTGGATTGCCGATGCAGTCCTGGTTGGCTGGCAGGCGAAAGACCATGTCATCACCCATGCGCAAACACTCGATGCCGAGCAACTTGGCATAGGGAATCAGACTGATCAGCGAGTCGTAGTTATTCTGCTCATGGGCTTCACGCACCAGTTGGTTAAGGTTGAGCGTGCTCATTGGCCACCACCTTTGGCAGTGCGTTGCAGATCGGCAGGCTTGCCCATGCGCATAAAGGCCCCCACCACATGGGCAATAGGCTCGTCAGGATTATCCTGATAAGCATAACCACGCGTGAAAATGACGTTCTCGGTCACTCGATAGCACTCGGCAAAACCGAACACATCCTTGTTTGGCTCGGCCGGACGCATGTAATCGATGCGCAGGTCCAGGGTCGGGCAGATTTCAAACTCAGGCAGCACACAGACGGTCGAGATCCCGCAGGTGGTGTCCATTAATGTGGTGATGGCCCCGCCGTGAATCACTCCAGTTTCCGGGTTGCCTACAATCTGCTCACTGTAGGGTAAACGCAGAGTCAGACCTTTTGGCTCAGCACTGTGCACGCTTATGCCCAGTACCTGGCAATGGCGTAATACCGATAGAAAACGCTGTGCCCGCTCAACAATAGGGGAATCACTCATGACTTCAGACCCAGGACAACTGCACAAAGGGTACGCATGATACCCGCAGACAGGAGGAGCGGCACCACAGCCACAACCAGCGGGTGAGAACTGGCGGGCATCTAACGGAGGAACTTCGGCGAAAAACTGTTGTTTAATGGCTATGCTTGGGAAACCCTGCATCGCTCACTACATTACAAGGAGTACTAACTGTGCAAAAGCCATTCACCTATGCCCTGCTTCTCGCCGCCATGCTTGGCCTGGCCGCGTGTGAGAAAACCCCGGAAGACAAAATGGAGTCGGCCAAGGAATCCGCAGCTGAAGCCATCGAATCCATGGGTGATGCTGTTAAAGATACTGGTGATGCCATCGAGCAGAAAGCCGATGAAGTAATGGGCACCGAGCCAACCACTGGCGAGAAAATCGAAGATGCTGCCAATGATGCCGCTGACGCTATGAAAGACGCAGGTGACGAAGTTAAAGACGCCGTTGACGGCAACTAAGTCGTTTAGCTAAACCAACTAGGCCCGCATATTGCAGGCCTAGTTGTTTATGACGCAATTAAAGCGCCGGGGTGAGCATCAGTAGCAGACTGCACAGCAGCCCCACTGCCCAGACCACACTGCGCTGCCAGTGCAAGTCAGCCCAGTAGCAAAACAGATAAAGCACCCGCGCCACTACAAAAGTCACGGCCAGCACATCCGCCAGAAGGCCGTGATTATTAGTCACATGGGCCACCAACACGCCCGCAGCAAACAACGGAAACGCCTCGATACTGTTCAAGTGTGCTGCCAGAGCACGCGCACCAAAACCGCTCAACCGCGCTTGCTGGGCACGAGGATGATGATTGTCGTAGTGACCGCCATCCTCCTTCGCCATAGCCTTGGCCAGCGGAGCCTTGGCGATGAAAATCAATAGCGCACTGATAAACAGACACCAGAACGGGATGCTCACTCGCTTTTCTCCTTGGTCGATTCAAACGCCGGGGTCTGGGTGTAGACCATCACCTCCAGCACATCAGAGTGGAACTCGCGGCGGTACAAGATCAATACCACGCCTGTGCTCACCAGCATGAAAAACCATGGATTAATAAACCAGGCCAGGGTCGCCATGCCAAAGTAATAGGCGCGCAAGCCCTGGTTAAACTGGTTGGCCGCCATCGAAATCACCCGTGCGGTGCGCTCGGCAAATGCCTTGCGCTCCTGCTCAGTGACATGCCGCTCACCAATCATCGGTGCAGAGCCCACCAGTACCGCCGCAAAGTTGTACTGGCGCATGCACCAGCTGAACGTAAAGAAGGCGTAGACGAACACCACCCCCAGACACAACAGTTTCACCTCGGACAGCTCACGACTGGCCGCCTGCACAAAGGGCAGATCGGCCAGCAGCGAAACCGCGCGATCAGAGGCGCCAAGCACGGTGAGAATACCGGCGAGGATGATCAGTGTGCTGGAGGCAAAGAACGACGCATTGCGTTCAAGGTTGCCAATCACATTGGCATCAGCGATGCGGTTATCGCGCAGCAACATGCGGCGCATCCAGTCCTCGCGGTACAGGTGCAGCACGCTGGCCAGACACGGCGTAGTGCGCCCCTTAGCCTGGGCATAGCGGGTATATCCAGCCCAGCACAGCACAAACCAAAGCACAGCCAGTAGGTGCGGCAGGTAGTAGTCACTGATCAGCATGCAAGCTCCTTGTTAACCTGCGCCGATTATAGACAAGCCTGGCTTTCAGTTGGCCAACAAAAAGGCCGCTCAATGAGCGTAATGCTGTTCACTTAAGCGGAGCGGCCTTTCGATCCACTGGGTAGCGGGTCTTTGAAATCTTCACCGTCCTTGGTCTTGATGGTCTGGGACGGTGATCGAGAAACAGCCCGCCGACGCCCGCCCTCAGCTCCGATAATCGTCGCCCTGTTGCTGAAATCGGGTTGGCCGCCGCCATCACGATCAGTTGCACGGCGATGTATTGGGCCACTGGCTTGAAGCGGATGTCGCACGGAGAGCGGCCAAAGGCGACGGCTGCCTGGCTGGCTTCACGGCGGATGATGTTGTAGGCCAGCAACAACCCCCAGACCTCCTGGTAGACCAGCTCCTTTACCTTGCTACGCAGGGTCATTGCATTCTGTTGCAGAGAACTCTTGATGTCCCGAAAGCCCAGTTCGATCTCCCAGCGTTCCTGATACAGATTGGCGATGGCTTTGGCGCTGTAAGTATCCGCTGGCAGCGAGGTGAGTACTGTTTTGATCTTGCCCTTTACCTCGTAGCTGACTTCGCGCACGTCCCAGTGCGTTGGCAGGTTGGGATTGCGCTTTCTGGCCTGAGGCGACACCTTCATGCGCAGCAAGCGATCCCCCTTGCTGTAGCGGGCGACCTCCTCGCTGACCAAGCCCTTGCGAGCCGGAATCAGCCAGT
>JAWWDH010000383.1:0-3508 GCA_033720015.1 Pseudomonas sp. | reverse complement strand
GCCTTGTCCCGGCGGTAACCCGCACGGTCATGCAAATGAAACTGGTGACACCGGAAACGATCCAAGAAATCGTCGAGCCTGCCGTTTACAAAGACGTGACTCGCTGGAAACTGATAACCCCGGCACGCGTGGTTGAAGTCAAAGTACCTGATGAGACCATTGATGTACCGGTTCAACTGATTAGCCAGCCAGCCACGCAGCAAGAAAAACAGCTACCTGCAGAAAGCCAGCAAATGCTCACCACCGTGTATGACGGTGCGCCGCAAATGGTCACTGTTCGCGCGGTGTGCCAGGACGAGCTAAATCAGCCGATGATTACCTCCCTGCAAAATGCGTTGAATGGCGCAGGGATTAATCCTGGACCGGTTGATGGCACCCTTGGACCAAAAACCGTTGCGGCGCTAATGGAGTACCAGCATAAGAACGGCCTTGCTTATGGCGCGCTGACCTATGAGAGCCTCGAGCACCTCAACGTTCAGCCGTAATGCCTGAGTCATACCTCGGCAGGTGCGCACTGCAAAGCGCGCACCTGCCGCGGCCGATGCCAGCGCTGTGCACTGGCTTCATCGACACAGAGCCCGACAACCTTGCCGGCTCTCTCATCTTAAACAAGCGTTCCAGCCAAAGCTAAAGCCCCCGGCTGCTCGACGCGCACCCACCACGCAAGCAGCCTCTGGCATAAGCCTGCCGGCAAGCTCTGCGCACTGGTCCAGAGATTTCGGCGCAGAATGATTCAGTCGAACAACGGGCAGACCATTACCAGGGCATCTTCACGTCCCCCCACAGCCGGGTAATAGTCACGACGCCTGCCCACTTCGTTAAAGCCATAGCGCTCGTAGAGCCGATACGCCGTCTGATTACTCGCCCGCACCTCAAGGAAGCAGTCATTAGCGCCCTGCGCCTGAGCCTGCTGCATCAGGTGTTCAAGCAGTTTCAGGCCCAGGCCGCGGCCCTGGCTCTCAGCCTTGACGGTGATATTGAGCAGGTGTGCTTCGTCCATGATGATCTGGATCACGCCATGCCCCACCTGCTGCTGCCCCTCAAACATCACCCAGCAGTTATAGGAGGCCAGGCTATCGGTAAAGATACCGCGCGTCCAGGGATGGCTAAAAGCGCTGTATTCGATCTTCAACACCGTATCGATATCCGCCGCAGTCATCGGGCGGAAGCTAATTGCATCACTCATTCAGGTTGACTCGGCAAGCGGTAGGAACCTCGGCACGCAGGCCGGGAAAGGCGAGATAACAGCTATTCACGCATTGACCAGCCAGCGCTGACGGACCCGGCGCATGGCCTGCCACAGTTCACGCTTGCGCTCGGGCTCATCCATCAACAACTCCAGGCCCGGCAACGCCCAGGCAGCGCCGAGCCCTTCAACCTGCAACTCGCGGTTGTAAGCATCAGCATCCGCCTCGCCGGCAAACCGAATAGCCGGCAAACCGACCAGCCACAAGCAACTGCAAGGCTCCTGCTCTTCCAGGCGCGCACCGACAAAACTCTGCACAAACTCCAACGCCGCATCGGGCCCTTGGTCAATTTGCCCCCGCGCCAGCAGCGGCCAGCGCACCGGTTCGCCAATCAGTTGCGGGCTGTCGGGCAAGCCGGCGGCGCGCAGCAAATCCTTGAGTAGCAGGTAGGCCGGATCGCGGCCCTGTAACGGCTCACCGGTGGGCAACTCGACCAGCACCGCACAAGCGCCGGCACGCAGCAATTGCAGGGCAAAGCGTGGTGGCGCAACAGAAACCTTTGGCTCAGC
The DNA here is from genome assembly GCA_033720015.1 of Pseudomonas sp. Classification (GTDB taxonomy): domain Bacteria; phylum Pseudomonadota; class Gammaproteobacteria; order Pseudomonadales; family Pseudomonadaceae; genus Aquipseudomonas. Next base: position 1,752 of record JAWWDH010000383.1, on the reverse strand, counting down.
AACCATCGCCTCAGTTTCAGTAACCTGCGCAATACCCTGACGCGCCGCCACAGTGGGGCGTGGCACTTCAATTCTTGTCCGGGCAATCGGCACTTCACCTGCCTGCGGCTGATAAGCCGGCGCGGCCTCTGCCACCTGCTGATCCACCACCTGTTCGGCTAGCGGGGTCGGCACCTCGACTTCAGGCTCGACAAGCGTTTCCAGCAACTCAGGGCGCGAGGGGGCAGCAAATGGCAAGTCCACACGCGGCAGCCAGCTGGCCACCTGCATGGCACTCAGGTAGGCACGGCGACGTAGCTCTGTGATCAAACGTCAGCCGCCTGCGGATGGGCTTTCTGCCCATCCTGCATCAGGTTCAGCGCATTAACATAGGCCTTGGCCGAAGCCACCAGAATGTCGGTGTCAGCGCCATTACCGTTAACAATGCGTCCGCCCTTCTCCAGGCGCACCGTCACTTCGCCTTGCGAATCGGTGCCCTGAGTGATGGCGTTGACCGAATACAGCTGCAGGCTGGCCTCAGAATGGGCGATCGACTCGATGGCCTTGAAGGTAGCGTCCACTGGGCCTGAACCCTGCGCGGTAGCGTTGTGTTCGACGCCGTCGACGCTGACCACCACTTGGGCTTTCGGCACTTCACCCGTTTTGCTGGCTACCTCTAGAGTAACCAGTTTGAAGTGCTCGGGGGCTTCCTCGCTGAGGGTGTCAGACACTAGCGCCTGCAGGTCCTCGTCAAAAATTTCGTGCTTCTTGTCGGCCAGGTCCTTGAAACGGGCGAAGGCGGCGTTCAGCTCGCTTTCACCGGCCAACACAATACCCAGCTCATCGAGGCGCGAGCGGAAGGCGTTGCGCCCGCTCAACTTGCCCAGCGACAGTTTGTTGGTGTGCCAGCCGACGGACTGGGCGGACATGATCTCGTAGGTTTCGCGGTGCTTGAGCACGCCATCCTGGTGAATGCCCGACTCGTGGGCGAAGGCGTTGGCGCCGACGATGGCCTTGTTCGGCTGCACCGGAAAACCGGTGATGCCCGAGACTAGGCGCGAGGTGCTGAGGATATGCGGCGTATCGATACGCGTGTGCACGCCGAGCAGGTCAGCACGGGTTTTGATTGCCATGACGATCTCTTCCAGCGCGGCGTTACCGGCGCGCTCACCGAGGCCGTTGATGGTGCACTCAACTTGCCGAGCACCCGCGACAACCGCAGCCAGAGAATTGGCCACGGCCAGGCCCAGGTCGTTATGGCAATGCACCGAAAAGATCGCCTTGTCGGCGTTAGGCACGCGGTTAAGCAGTTGGCGAATGGTTTCTGCGTACTCATGCGGAATCGCATAGCCAACCGTATCCGGGATATTGATGGTGCGCGCGCCGGCGTCGATCGCCGCCTCGACGATACGGCAAAGAAAATCCAGCTCCGAACGCCCGGCGTCCTCGCACGAAAACTCGATATCGCCACACAGGTTGCGCGCGCGCTTGATCGCATGCACCGCCTGCTCCACCACTTGGTCCGGCTGCATGCGCAGCTTGTGCTGCATATGAATCGGGCTGGTGGCGATAAAGGTATGAATACGCCCGGAGTTAGCGCCTTTGAGCGCTTCGGCGGCGCGGTCGATATCCGCATCCAGGGCACGCGACAGGCTGCACACGGTGCTGTCTTTAATGCTGTCGGCAATCGCCTTGACCGCGGCAAAGTCGCCGGGGCTGGCGATGGCGAAGCCCGCCTCAATCACATCGACGCGCAAGCGCTCCAGGGCTTTG
>JAWWDH010000382.1:0-3508 GCA_033720015.1 Pseudomonas sp. | reverse complement strand
AGGCCTGTCGCTGGGGCGCACGAATAATGACGATAGGAACAGGTGCCGTACGCCAGATCAATTTGGATATCGCTTACCTGTTATTCAAAACCCTGTCATGCATCGGCACCGGACAAAGGCCGCCTGCAGACCGCCAGAAAATTTGGCAACGGCTGCTGAAAATCTCTCAAGAGCAAAGCATCACCGTGGACTACTCGGAGTTTTCTTTCTCCGATACGTCAGAAGCTTGGCAAGCTCAGCAGAACGGCCCCCACGCAAAAATTTACGCGAAGCTCAATTAGCCTGTTTTCTCATCTCGAACTGACAACCCTTTCTCCTAGGGAGTAATCGCTTCGCAGCGTGCGCTCCCTTTTTTTAAAAAAGGGTAGAACCGCCTCTAGATCGATTTCCTACAGAATTCGGCATCTAATCAAAATGTTGTTTGAACGGCGAAAGACAGCAAGTGTTCTGGGCTGCGCCACGATTCGAAACTATTGCGTATTCCGGTGAACGTGACCGGTCATTCCGGGGATCGTGACCGATTTGCACACGGCCTTCACGCTGGAACGGGTTTTGTACTCTGAGCGGTCACGATGGGTCAATCGATACGGTGTTTTGAGCGTTAGCTTTTCTCAGTGATTCCCCCTTCAGATTGAGCCGGTGGGCACCGTGCAGGAGCCGGTCCAGGATGGCGTCGGCCAGCGTGGCGGAGCCGATGTAGTCGTGCCAGTGCTCGGTGGGTAGCTGGCTGGCAATGAGCGTTGAGCCACGTCCGTGACGGTCCTCGATCACCTCCATCAGATCCTGTCGTTGCTGGGCATTGACCTTCTGCATGCCCCAGTCGTCCAGGATCAGCAGATCGGTTTTCAACAGCTGCGTCATCAGGCGGGCGTAGCTGCCATCGCCGTGGGCGATCCGTATTTGTTCGAACAGCCGTGGCACCCGCAGGTAGCGCACGGACAGGCCCTGGCGGCAGGCTTGGTTGCCCAGGGCGCAGGCCAACCAGGTCTTGCCGCAGCCGGTGGGGCCGGTGATGCACAGGTTCAGGGACTGGCCGACCCAGTCGCAGCTGGCCAGACCTGCCATCCGCGAGCGCTCCAGCCCTCGCGGGTGGCGGTAGTCGATGTCTTCGATGCAGGCCGGCACGCGCAAGCGGGCAGCCTTGAGCAGGCGGTCCAGCCGGCGGTTTTCACGGTGCAGTACTTCCCGGTCCACCAGCAGGGCCAGGCGTTCTTCGAATGCCAGATCGTGGGTTTCGGGCTGTGCCCGTTGTTGTTCCAGGGCGTCGCACATGCCCGTCAGCTTGAGTTGGCGCAGGGTGTTGAGTGTAGTGTGAGTCAACATAGGTTTCTCCGGGATCAGTGGTAGTAATGCGGGCCGCGAACGTTGGTGTGCGCCGGCAGCTCGGTCAGGTCACGCTCATCCTCGGCCAGTGGCAGGGGGAACTGATCTAAACCCTGTTTCAGGATCGAGGTGATGCTCTGGTAGCTGGCCGAGTTGATGGACAGCGCCCGGACGCACGCCTGCTCAAGGCGTTCACGGCTGTAGCGCCGGCTGAGGTTCAGTAACCCCAGGCAGGCACGGTAGCCATGCTCTGGATGAGGGCGGTCCTTGAGCTGGCCCTGCACCACCTCCAAGGTGGCGGGACCGATGTCCTTGGCCCAGTTGAGGAAGCGGCCCGGTGACCACTCCTTGTGGGCCTGATGCGCCTTGGGCATGTGTTCGGTCAGGGTCACGAAGCGGCTTTTGCCGTGGCGGGGATGTAACGCCACCCGCTGCCCCTTGTGCATGACCTCCAGGGCGGTATCCGTTACCCGTACGTCCAGCACCAGCCCCACCAACGCGTGGGGCACGCTGTACAGCCGCTTATCGATCTCGATGTGGTAGTCGATGCCCGGCCGGGCCTTGCGCCATTCGGCGTAGGTATAGGGCGCTGCTGGCATCGGTCGCAGCGCCGGTCGGTCAAGTGCGTCGTACAGGCTTTGGCGGCTCTCGGTTTGCCCTTGGAACGGGCGCTGGTTCAGGGCTGGTAGCAACGCGGCAATGGCGGTATTCAGTTCGGCCAGGGAGAAGAACATCTGGTGGCGTAAACGGGCTAGGATCCAGCGCTCGACCAACAGCACCGACGTCTCGGCCTTCGCCTTGTCTTTGGGCTTGTAGGGCCGTGCGGGCAACACCGCTGTCTGGTAATGGCAGGCCAGCTCAGCATAGGTCTCGTTGATCGTCGGGCTGTAGCGGTCCGCTTTGCTCACCGCAGCCTTGAGGTTGTCCGGAACCAGCAGTTCCGGTACCCCGCCGAAGAAGGTGAACATCCTCTGGTGGGAGGCGATCCAGTCTGGAAGGCTCTGGCTCCAGGTGGCCTCGGCGAAGGTGTAACTGGAGGCGCCCAGCACTGATACAAAGACCTGGGCCTTGCGCACCTCACCGGTAGAGCGGTCCACCACCGGCACAGTGGGACCACAGTAATCGATAAAGATCTTCTCGCCAGCCCGATGGACCTGACGCATGCTGCGGCGCTGCCGGCCACGCCAGAGTCGGTAGTGGTGGCAGTACTGGCTGTAGCGGTAGGCCTTGTCGCCGTGGCGTTCCACGTACTCGGCCCAGAGCAGTTGCAGGGTGACGCCTTTGGTCTTGAGCTCCTGATGGACCTGGAAGTAATCGGGCTCGGCAAAGCGTGACGGTGGCGTCTTGGCCGGGAACAGCAGCGCGTGCAGCCGAACCTCGTCCAGGTCCTTCGGCAGTGGCCAGGTAACACCCTGGACCTGGGCCAGGCTGACGTACTTGCCGACCACGCCCTTGGAAAGTCCGCAGGCACGAGCAATGCGCTCGTGACTAAGACCGGCTTCGTATTTGAGGCGCAAGACCTCGGTGATCTGTCGCATGGAAATCCTCGCAGCCGGCATCCGCTCTTCCTCGTGGAAAAAGGAAGCGGTATGCGCGATTAAGTTGAAGAATTCCAGTGTGTTGGCAGTGATTCCGGGGGAACGTGACCGATGATTCCGGCATCGTGACCGGCGATTCCGGGAAATCACCCAAATCGGTCACGATAAAACGGAATAAGCGGTCACGATAGCCCGGAACAGGCGGTCACGTTCAAACGGAATGGGCGGTCACGATGGGCCGGAATATGCACATACTTGCCGAGCCGATCGTGTCGGTTACCTTGCGAGTCAGATCACGATTACGCTGAACAACCTCGGCAATTTCCGCAGTGGACTTGCTCGTACGCGCAGCCAGCTGACGCACTTCATCAGCCACAACCGCAAAGCCACGCCCCTGCTCACCAGCGCGAGCTGCCTCGATTGCGGCATTCAGCGCAAGGAGATTGGTCTGGTCGGCAATGGCCGAAATGGTTGCCACGATCTCTTCGATATTTTTGGACTGCGCATTGAGGTGCGCAATCAACTCGCTGGCGTCTGCCATCTGAGCGGCGATGCGTGCCGAGGTATCAACAGCCGCCTGCAGCGATGCCATCCCCTGCTGCGCGATGGCGGCTGTTTCCTCGGAGGTACTGTTCGCAACCTCTGCT
>JAWWDH010000381.1:0-3523 GCA_033720015.1 Pseudomonas sp. | reverse complement strand
GGCTCCTGCCACGCCCCAATGCAGGCCGAGGACAATCAGCAGGTCGAGGGCGACGTTCAGCAGGTTGGTGGTCAGCAGAATAGCCAGCGGCCCGCGCGCGTTCTGCGTGCCCAGCAACCAGCCGACCAGCGCGTAAGTAGTCAGCGCGGCGGGCAGGCCGAGCAGGCGAATATGCAGGTAACCGCGCGCCAGCTCGTCGAGTTGTGCCGAGGGGTTCATCAGGCTCAGTGCCGCGCTGCTCAGGGGGATGGCCAGGCTGATCAACAGCACCGCCAGCAGCACGCCGAGCAGTAGGCCCTGCACCAAGACTTGGCGTAGCGCGCCGCCATCATCACGGCCGGCTGCCTGCGCACTGAAACCGGTGGTGCCCATGCGCAAAAAGCCCACGGCCCAAGTCAGTAGGGTGTACAGGCTGCCGCCCACGGCCACCGCGGCCAGTTGGTGGGCGTGCGGCAGATGGCCGATCACCGCGCTGTCGACCAGCGCCACCAGCGGCACCGAGAGGTTGCTCAGAATCATCGGCGCAGCCAGCGCCCAGACCCGCTTGTGGGTGGACGCATGCTGCCAGGCGTCGCGTACGGCGTTTATCACAAACACTCCAAACCGAATGGAACGAGCGCCAGGGCAATGCGCTGGCGCGTGTAACAGGCGGGCTATTAAACACTGATCGACGGGCGCGCGCTGATGAGCCGTTTTGCGCACGCGCGCTTAGTTGTCACTAAGCGTCTCGACTATAGTGTCAGGCCTGTGCATCTACCCCCTGTTGGAGCCCGCAATGCCGAAGAATGGACTGCTTCTGGCACTTGTCCTGAGCCTGCTCAGCGCCTGTGATTCATCCACCCCCGAGCCTGCCGAAGTGACGGCGACTCAAGCCGCTCCCGTCCGCAGTGAGGCGGCCAAACCTGCGCTCGACCTTAAGGCGCTGGCCGCGCGTTACGCCGGCCGTGAGTTGAGCGTGGTGGATGTTTCGGAAGTGCAACTGGAGGGCGCGAGCACCCTGTCGGTGAGCTTTTCAGTGCCGCTTGATCCCGAGCAGAAACTCAGCAAGCGCCTGCACCTGGTCGACAGCAAAAGCGGCAAGGTTGATGGCGCCTGGGAACTCAGCGACAACCTGATGGAAGTCCGCCTGCGCCATCTGCAGCCGCAGCGCAAACTGGTGCTGACGGTGGATGCCGGGCTGCTCGGGCTGAATGGCCAAAGCCTGGCGGCCGAGCAGGTGACCCGCCTGAAAACTCGTGACCTGCAGGCCAGTGTCGGTTTCGCCAGCCGTGGCTCCCTACTGCCCACGCGCCTCGCCGAAGGCCTGCCAGTGATTGCCCTGAACGTCGACAAGGTGAATGTCGAGTTCTTCCGCATCAAGCCAGAGTCGCTGCCGGCCTTCCTCAATCGCTGGGGCCGCTCGAGTAATCTGGATAATTGGGAATCGCGCAGCCTGCTGCCGATGGCCGAGCTGGTCTACGGCGGTCGCTTCGACCTCAACCCGGCACGAAATACCCGCGAGACCGTGCTGCTGCCGATTGCCGGCCTGCAGCCCTTCAAGCAACCTGGCGTGTACTTGGCGGTGATGCGTGAAGCCGGCAGCTACAGCTATTCGCAGCCGGCCACGTTGTTCACCCTGAGCGATATCGGCCTGTCCGCGCGGCGCTACCAGAAACGCATTGATGTGTTTACCCAGGCGCTGGCCGGCGGCGATGCCCTCAGCGACGTGCGCCTGGAAATCCTCAATGGTGAGGGCCAGGTGCTGGCCGAAGGCGAGACCGACAGCGCCGGCCATGCGCAGCTGCCGCTGCCGGCCAAGGCCGAAGTGCTGCTGGCCCATCAGGGCGAGCAGACCAGCCTGCTGCGCCTCAACAGCTCGGCGCTGGACCTGGCCGAGTTCGACATTGCCGGGCCTGTTGCCCATCCCTTGCAGTTCTTCGTGTTCGGCCCGCGTGACCTGTATCGCCCAGGCGAAACTGTGCTGCTCAATGGCCTGCTGCGTGATGCCGATGGCCGCGCAGTCAATGCTCAGCCAGTGAATGTCGAGGTGCGCCGTCCGGATGAACAGGTCAGTCGTAAATTCGTCTGGCAGGCCGACGCTGCCGGCCTTTATCAGTACCCCTTACAACTGGCCGACGAAGCACCGACCGGGCGTTGGCAGTTGCTGTTCGACCTGGGTGATGGCCGCCAGCAGCTGTATGAGTTTTCCGTCGAGGACTTCCTCCCAGAGCGCATGGCGCTGGAACTCAAGGGCAGTGACGCGCCCTATAACCCGGCGCAGAATGCTCGATTCGAGGTCAGCGGACGCTATCTGTATGGCGCGCCAGCTGCGGGCAATCGCCTCAGTGGCCAGCTTTACGTACGGCCGCTGCGTGAGGCGGTGGCCAGCCTGCCGGGTTATCAGTTCGGTTCGGTCACCGAAGAAGAGCTGAGCGAGGATATCGAGCTGGATGAAACCAGCCTGGACGATCAGGGCACTGCCAATCTGGACATCGAAAGTCGCTGGAGTGATGCCAAGTCGCCGCTGCGCTTGATTCTGCAAGCCAGCCTGCAAGAGTCAGGCGGCCGGGCGATTACCCGACGGGTTATTCAGCCGGTCTGGCCGGCCGAGCGTCTGCCGGGCGTGCGCGGGTTGTTCGACGGCGAGGAAGTGGACGCCGACAGCCTGGCCGAGTTCGAGGTGCTGGTGGCCGACGCGGCCGGCAACAAGCTTGCGGCCGAGCAGCTCAGCGTGCGCCTGATTCGCGAGCGCCGTGACTACTTCTGGAACTTCTCCGAGAGCGATGGTTGGAGCCATAACTACAACGAAAAATTCCTCACCCTTAACGAGGAAACCCTAAAGGTCGCTGCCGGCGGCACCGCGAAAATTAGCTTCCCTGTGGAGTGGGGCCCTTACCGCGTTGAAGTCATTGATGCGCAAACCGGCCTGCTCAGCAGTATGCGTTTCTGGGCCGGTTACCGCTGGCAAGACAACGCCGACGGCGGCGCGGTGCGCCCGGATCAGGTCAAGCTGGCGCTGGATCAACCGGCGTATGTCGACGGCGAAACCGCTCAGGTCACTGTCACTCCGCCTGCTGCAGGCAAGGGCTACCTGATGGTCGAGTCCAGCGAGGGGCCGCTGTGGTGGCAAGAGATCGAGGTGCCGGCCGAGGGTAAGGCCTTTGACATCCCAATCGCCAAGGACTGGGCACGGCATGATCTGTATGTCAGCGCCCTGGTGATCCGCCCCGGCGAGCGCCAGAGCAATGCCACGCCCAAACGCGCGGTCGGCTTGCTGCATCTGCCGCTGGAACGGGCGCCGCGTAAACTGGCGCTGACGTTGACCGCCGCAGAGAAAATCCGTCCGAACCAGTCGCTCACCGTCAAGGTGCAGGCGCGCAACGCCGATGGCAGCATCCCGAAGCAAGCGCATGTGCTGGTGGCGGCGGTGGATGTCGGCATCCTCAATATCACCGAGTACGCCACGCCAGATCCCTTCGCCAACTTCTTCGGCCGTAAGGCTTATGGCGCTGATCAGCTGGATATCTACGGCCAATTGATCGAG
>JAWWDH010000380.1:0-3525 GCA_033720015.1 Pseudomonas sp. | reverse complement strand
GGCATTCTGGTGCCCAATGCCACGGCATGCGCAATGGCGGGGCAGGGCCGCCACGCCGGCTGCCCAACGCCGTTGAGGGGCAGCCTACAATTTGTCATCGCTGCCAGTGCCGCCGCCATGGTTGGCGTGCTGCATGACGGCACTGCCTGGCCGGTTGCGGTGGTTATGTTTGGCTGTGGGGTATTAGCCGTAGGTTCTTCCCTATTTACCCGCTGGGCCGAGGGCGGCGCGCTGCAGACAGTGGCTAAGGCAGAGCAGTCTCGACGTTCACTGTGAGCGGTCACAGAGCCTTTCGTCATTTGTCACGGCTGATGCGGCGTTGCCCGACTCAGCTCACCGTGGCGGCGCTGAACTGCACCGCCAGTCCCGCCAGCCGGGTGAACTAGGTCACCAAGGCGATATCGGCAGCGCTCGGTCGAGTTGGCTGCGGGTAGTAGATGCCGAAGGTGCCCAGCACCTGGCCGTTGTCATCCTTGAAGGGCAGTGACCAGCAAGCGTGCAGCCCTGCTGCCAGGGCAAGGGCTTGATAGTCGCGCCAGTAAGGGTGCTGGCTGAGGTCTTCGGCGATCACCAGTTCACCACTGGCGGCGGCATGCCCGCATGAGCCAACTTCCAGCGCGGCGGCAATCCCGTCGATGGCCTGGCAATACACTTCCGGCAGGCTGGGTGCTGCGCCAACATGCAGGCGCTGATGCTCGTTGAGCAGCATGATCGATACGCGCATCTGCGGTTGCAGGCTTTCCAGGCGATGGGTGATGCCGGCAAGAATGCTGCGCAGCGGGTGCAGCCCCAGCAATTCATCGAGTACAGCATTACGCGCCTGTTGCAGTTGCTGGGTCTGGTGGCGTTCATGCACGTCCCGCAGGCTGCCGCGTAGGCCTTGCTCCAGCGCGCTGAAGTTGAAATGCAATTCAACCTGTCGCACCTGGCCGCTGCGGGTCAGCAGCCGGCACTCTAGGCGCAGCTTAGCCAGTTTGCCGCTGAGCAACTCTTGCAGCCTTTGGTTGAGTGAGGCCTGGTCCAACTCGGGCAGAAAGTGTTGCAGCGGGCTGCCCAGGCTTTCGTGAATCGGGTAGCCGCTGATTTGCTCCCAGGCCGGATTGAGAAAGGTCAGTTGCCCGGCGGCATTGGTGATGAAAATCGCATCATCCAAGTGCTCGACTAGAGAGCGGTAGCGGTTCTCGCTGACCTGCAACTCGCTGTCGATCTTCTTATGCTCGGTGAGGTCGATGTCGACGCAGTACAGCTCCAGTTGATCGAGGCTGTTGCGCAGAATTAAATGGCTGGAGTAGACCCACACCAGGCTGCCGTCTTTGCGTTGTAGCTGCACCTCTGCTGGGGGGATCTGCGGGCCGCCGAGTTGCCACAGGTTGATCGCGCTGGCCACCTTGCTGCGCGCCTGCGGCGGTACGATCAGTTCTTCCAGGCACCGCCCCATCACTTCGTGCACGGCATAGCCATAGAGCAGGGTGCTGGCCTGGTTCCAGTAGATCACCCGGCGTTCGCGGTCATAGCCCTGCACGGCAATCCGCGGGGTCTGCTCGAACAGTTGGCGAAAGCGCTGTTCACTCTCGCGCAGGGCGCTTTCGTCACGTTTCTGTGGGCTTATATCCTGTACGGTACCAAGGATTCTGCCGTGCTCGTCCATCTCCCCGCGCAGCATCAACCAGATGGCTGGCTGTTGCTGGGGTTTTAGCAGGCGAGCACTGACTGCCAATGGCGCGTGGTCTTCGATAAGGGCATTCAGCGCGCGGTGCACGCTTGAGCGTTCGGCAGGGTGAAGCCAACCAAGAAGTTGCTCAAGGTTGCACTGTTGCTCGCCGCGCATAAGGCCGAATAGGCTCAGCGCTTCCTCACTCAACTGGAACCCGCCGCTGTACTCCCAGCTGCCGAGTGATGCATTGCGTTGCGTCTGTTGCAGCAGGCTGCTTTTGTGTGTGAGCTCATCGAGCAGTTGGCGTTGTGCCTGACGGTCACGGTAACTGACAAATAAGATCAACCCCGTGCTGAGCACTACAAACAGCATGCCTTTACCAATGTGCAGGCTACCCATTAAGTCGCGGCTGCTGGCAAGTGTAAGCAGCAGATAATCGCTGCCGAAAATCCACAATGAGCTGAACAATAAGTACAGGCCGGCGAGACGTAGTGGGCCTTTCAGATCGGGTCGCATCCCTTACCGCCAATGGTGGGCCAAGTCGTAATGCTGAGTAGGCTGTTGCCCGTCATACAAGCCAGGCAACAGCTTTAGCGTAGTCGACCCTCAGGGATGTGTAGGCACCGATGGCCGGCTTTCCGACGCGTGATGAGCGCGAGCCGGGCCTGCGCCTAGAAGCCTTCGAGAACGATCTTGCCCTTGGCGGTGCCGCTCTCCAACAGACTGTGGGCGCGGCGCAGGTTGACTGCATTGATGCTGCCAAAGTGCTCGCCGAGAGTGGTTTTCAGGGTGCCGGCATCGACCAGTTCGGCAACCCGCTCCAGCAGCCGGTGTTGCTCGACCATGTCCGCAGTCTCGAATAGCGAGCGGGTAAACATCAGCTCCCAGTGCAGCGACAGGCTTTTGCGCTTGAGCTGCATGATGTCCAGCGCCTGCTCGGGGTCGTCGATCAGCGCCAGGCGGCCTTGCGGAGCCAGGGCTTCTACCAGTTGGGCGAAGTGCTGATCGGTCTGGGTCAGGCTGGCCACGTGGGTCACCTGATTAACGCCGATACGCTTGAGTTCTTCGCTCAGGGGCTGACGGTGATCGATGACATGGTGGGCGCCCAGTTCGCGCACCCAAACCTGGGTTTCGGGGCGTGAGGCGGTGCCGATCACGGTCAGCCCGGTGAGCTGACGCGCCAGTTGCACCAGCATCGAACCCACGCCGCCGGCCGCGCCGACAATCAACAGGCTCTGGCCTTGGTCGGCGCTGCCCTGGCTGATTTGCAGGCGCTCGAACAGCAGTTCCCAGGCGGTGATTGCGGTCAGTGGCATGGCCGCAGCTTCGGCAAACGCCAGCGTCTTGGGCATGTGCCCGACAATGCGCTCATCCACCACATGCAGTTCACTGTTGGCACCGGCGCGGTTGATCGCGCCGGCGTAATACACCCGGTCGCCCGGCTGAAACAGGCTCACCTCGTTGCCCACGGCCTTGACGATGCCACTGGCGTCCCAGCCGAGCACTTTGGCGGCACCAGCCTCTGGGGCTGCATTGCGGCGAATTTTGCTATCCACCGGGTTGACCGAAATGGCCTTAACCTCGACCAGCAGGTCGCGTGGGCCGGGCGTTGGGTCGGGTAGTTGCACGTCTTGCAGTGCTTCGCTGTGGTTGATTGGCAGGGACTGGTAATAGGCGACTGCTTTCATCTGAGCGGTTCCTTAGAGAATACGGTGCATGAGCTGATGATCGACCGTTTCCAGTAAGCCGTCGCAGGTTTCGACGAAGTGCTTAAAGTGCGCGGTCTGCTGGTGAGCGTTAAGGGCTTCGGTATCTAGCCATTGTTCAACCATGATGAAACGGTTGGGCTGGTCCTGATGGCGGTGCAGGTT